>NZ_DEZM01000109.1:10981-11557 GCF_002364825.1 Acinetobacter sp. UBA3132
GATCTTCGACGGTCAGAATATGGTCATAACGGTTATCATTGATATAGTCCAGCATCGCTGCCAGTGTCGTTGATTTACCTGAACCGGTTGGGCCTGTGACCAGTACCAGACCACGTGGATAGTCACAAATATCTTTAAAGATCTGACCCATGCCCAGATCTTCAATGGTTAAAACTTTAGAGGGAATGGTACGGAATACGGCACCGGCACCGCGGTTCTGGTTAAATGCGTTCACACGGAAACGGGCAACGCCAGGAACTTCAAAGGAAAAGTCAGTTTCTAGATTTTCTTCATAGTCACGGCGCTGTTTATCGTTCATGATATCGTAAACCAGCTTGTGCACTTCTTTATGTTTCAGGGCAGGCAGGTTAATACGACGAACTTCACCATCAACACGAATCAGTGGTGGCATCCCCGCAGACAAGTGTAAATCTGACGCGCCATTTTTAGCAGAAAATGCTAATAATTCTGTAATGTCCATAAAGTCCCCAAAGGCATTTAAATGTTATTTATTTTGATAGAATAATAAGGCTTTCCCACAGCTTAACCAACACTTAGTTGGGGGCAAGGGAAAAA
>NZ_DEZM01000115.1:0-5104 GCF_002364825.1 Acinetobacter sp. UBA3132
CCCGATCTTTATCCAGTAAATTACTTTCTATCAGTTTCTGGGCTTTAGCCGTGATCTGCCATAGTAAACGCTGACGGTCATCACGGCCAGTCGGTACAATCCAGTCATTTTGTCGCATCTGCATTTTCAGGCTATGCAAGGCACGAATGTTCATCTGTGCACGTGCCACGGCATGAGCACGTGGCATTTCTATACGTGCATCTTCCAGACCAGTTTCATTTAAATATTCATTCAGGCGCTTAGAGAAGAATTCTTCTGGCGTTGGATTGACAAAGGTAGATCCAAGAATTGCCAGAAGCTCAGCCCAGGTCAGTTTTTTCTGAATTTTGAGCTCTTTAAAGTTACCATCCTGATAGGCATGCATGCGGTATTCAAAAGAAAAAATTTCATGCATGGACACTTTAGGCAAGCTCAGGAATGGATCAGGCTCACGCTTGCCTGCTTCTGCTTCCATTTGGGCAATACGCGCCTTGAGCTGATCAATTTCATCATGCAGGGCTTGGGCATTTTGAGGACGCACCCAGCCAGTCACCGGATAGCGTTCTAGCATCTGGGGCATGTTCAGGCGAACTGCCATTTCCAGATCACGCAGGCTACGATAGGTAAAGACCTGATCGACTTCATTTTGTAGCAGTTTTCGGAATTCATTGAATTTTTCACGCAATTCCGCTTTGGCATCATGCAGGGACGGCTCACGAGAGGCAGGGTCATCATGCATAAATACAATAATCGGTTTCTGCTTGGTTACTGCATAGATATATTCAAGGTGCATATAGCCAACGCCAGAAACGGACTGTTCACCATACTGGCTTCCCAGCAGGATTACCACATAGTCACAGTCATCAATCTGACGGCGAGCAAAGGCAGTACTGAGTGGATTACGCTGTTCCAGCCCCCAGGAGAAGAATCCCATACCCACCAGCGTTTGCGACAAGATGATACGCTCTGGCTGCATTTCCGAACCAGATGTGGATATAAAGACCTGATAACGTTTATCCAGCATTCCAAACCCTCTCCAACTACCGCGAATATGCACAGTTCACCTCGATTTCCATGAGCTGTTGCATATGCGTGCCCCACTTAAAAATATCAAATTTTAAAATAATGTAATTCACTGACTTAAAACTCAGCTTATATATTACTTACAGACCATTGAATATCATCCGGCATCAGGTGCTGTATAATCGGTTGAACTTGTTCAGCATTTTGACCACTGACAAAAATTTCGATTCTTACACTTTCTTTACGCTCGCCTTCAAATAATAACTCATTTTTGATCAAAATACGGGCGGTTTGTCTTGCAACTGCCAATCCAGAGTCAATCAATGTCATTTTATGACCAAAAATATACTGAATTGACGATTTTAGGAAGGGGTAATGTGTACATCCAAGTACTAAATAGTCTGCACCCTGATCTACAACTGGTTGTAAAATCTTGGTTAATGTCGCTAGACACGCGGGACTCATCTGCTCGCCAGCCTCGACAAAAGGCACCAGATCCAGACAGGTAACTGGAATCACATTTACCCCTGCGGGCTCGGCAAAACGGGTCATGACTTCTTTGATCAGCTGACCGCGAAAGGTTGCTGGTGTGGCAAGCACGGCCACAGTTTTGGAATGGGTCGCCAAAACTGCCGGCTTCAAAGCCGGTACCAGACCGATAATTGGAAAACGCTCGCCATAATGCGTACGCAAATAATCCAGACTAAAAGCTGAAGCAGTATTACATGCCACGACAGCAGCCTTGCAGCCCTTGCGATATAACCATTCAATTGCCTGCGCGGTGAGCTCACGAATGTCCTGATCCTCACGCGGACCATAAGGCACATTGGCAGTATCGGCATAATAGACGAAACGCTCATTCGGTAAATGACGCGCAATTTCCAGTGCAACAGAGAGGCCCCCGATTCCTGAATCAAAAATCCCAATGGGTGCATCTGCAGTAACATCAATAATGGGATCGAGTGTAGACGGAATCGGATAAATGGCGCTCATACAGGGGCTGTTTGCTCAAATGGACAGACATGGCACAAAGCTTAAACCTCAGGTGCCTAAATGCAAGTCTAAATCACCACTTTTCAAGCTTAATACCGTGTCACCTTCAGAATTTTCGACGAGCTCACCCATTTCTACCAGATGTAAAAAGGCAGCTCGCTGAATCAATGCATTAATGCCAAAACGCACATGCACATAAGGGCGCTGTTCATCACCAAAAGTACGCATGAAAATTGGATGTTCTTTATCTACGATGATTACATCCTGCGTCGTTGTCGTCAGCTGAATATAGCTTTTTCCATCAATTTCTACCTGATCAGCCTGCCCTACAAATAAGGGCTCATCTTCGACTTCAATTTCGATCTGCTCAACTGGGGTTTTGAGATAGAATTTGCCATCTTCCTTCCATAGCACTGTTGAGAACAGGTCAATCATGGCTTGGCGTTTAATCAATTGACCTTCGTGCCACCATTCTCCATTGGCTAAAACCTTCAAATCCATTGTGCCACAATGCTTTGGCTGCCACTGATCTAAAGGGGGTATTGACCTTTTGTGACTGCCCTGTGCATCTTTTATGTATTGTGCAATATTTGTTAAATTTTTATCATCACTTATGGCTGTTTTTTTCGTCGGATGATTCGTTTCTGCTGACTTATCCATAGTAGAAGACCTTAATGACGGAAAAATAATATGTTTCAGCCAATTGGCTTAAACTGGGTTTAAAACTATACTAGCCCACAAGATGAAAGACACTAATCTTTTTGTGTCCAGGAATTATAAATACTCATGGCAGCACCCGATCATCCGATTATGGTTGCCACCGAATGTAATATGAGGAGTCCCACATGGAGCACATCGAACGTGAATCGATGGAGTTTGACGTAGTCATCGTAGGCGCAGGCCCTGCGGGTCTTTCTGCTGCGATCAAAATCCGTCAGCTTGCAATTGAAAACAACCTGAATGATCTGTCCGTTTGTGTCGTGGAAAAAGGCTCCGAAGTCGGTGCTCATATTCTTTCTGGTGCTGTACTTGAACCACGTGCCATGAACGAGCTGTTCCCGAACTGGAAAGAAGAAGGTGCGCCTCTCAATGTACCAGTGACCGAGGACAAAACCTTCTTCCTGCTCTCTGATGAAAAATCACAAGAAGCTCCGCACTGGATGGTACCTAAAACCATGCATAACGATGGCAACTATGTCATCTCACTGGGCAATGTGGTGCGCTGGTTAGGCCAGAAAGCGGAAGAACTGGAAGTCTCGATCTTCCCGGGCTTTGCTGCCTCTGAAATCCTTTACCATGAAGATGGATCTGTAAAAGGCATCCAGACGGGAGACATGGGCATTGGTAAAGATGGCGAACCAACGCATAACTTTACCCCAGGTTACGAGCTGCACGCGAAATACACGATTTTTGCTGAAGGCTGCCGTGGTCACTTAGGTAAACGCCTGATCCAGAAATTCAACCTGGACAAGGATGCAGATCCACAGCATTACGGTATCGGCATTAAAGAACTATGGGAAATTGATCCTGCCAAGCACAAACCGGGTCTGGTCATGCATGGTGCAGGCTGGCCACTCAATGAAACCGGTTCTTCAGGTGGCTGGTGGTTATACCATGCTGAAAATAACCAGGTGACTCTGGGCATGATCGTGGACCTTTCTTATGAAAACCCACACATGTATCCATTTATGGAAATGCAGCGCTGGAAAACCCATCCACTGATCAAGCAGTATCTGGAAGGCGGTAAGCGTATTTCTTATGGTGCGCGTGCCGTAACCAAAGGCGGTTTTAACTCTCTGCCGAAATTCACTTTCCCAGGTGGTTCTTTAATCGGTGATGATGCGGGCTTCCTGAACTTTGCCAAGATCAAAGGCTCACATACTGCGATGAAGTCAGGCATGCTCTGCGGTGAAGCGGTATTTGAAGCAATCAAGGCCGGTGTAGAGAAAGGCGGTGACCTGGCAGTTGCACGTGTAACTGAAGGCGAAGATTTCTTCGTAAAAGAGTTGACTGCTTATACAGACAAGTTCAACAACAGCTGGTTGAAAGAAGAACTGTATAGCGCGCGTAACTTTGGCCCTGCAATGCATAAGTTTGGGCAATGGATGGGTGGTGCATTCAACTTTATCGACCAGAACGTGTTTAAAGTGCCATTCACCCTGCATGACCTGGTGCCAGACTTTAAGACATTGAAAACTGTTGATGCGGTGAACTTCAAGCCGAACTATCCAAAACCGGATGGCAAGCTGACTTTTGACCGTCTATCTTCAGTGTTTGTATCGAACACCGTGCATGAAGAAAACCAGCCTGCGCATTTGAAACTAACTGATGCTTCAATTCCAGTGAATGTGAACCTGCCAAAATGGGATGAGCCAGCTCAGCGCTACTGCCCGGCAGGCGTATATGAAATCATGGAAAATGATGATGGTTCGAAGCGTTTCCAGATTAATGCAGCCAACTGTGTGCACTGCAAGACCTGTGACATCAAAGATCCTTCTCAGAACATCACCTGGGTAACACCGGAAGGTGCGGGTGGTCCTAATTACCCTAACATGTAATGTTAGGTTAGGTTAGGGTAATTCTTGCGAAGCAGTGCTTCTCATATCCAAATATGTAATTTGATATGAATTAAAATAAACCCGCTCAAAAGCGGGTTTATTTTTATAGGATACTTTTAAATACCTAAATATTTTTAGATTTAAACAAGTTACGATTGTTTTATTTTAGCCAATTAAATCTTTATTTGTTGCTTCTAAATACCAAATTGTTTCGCCCCAATCACTTTCTAATTTAGGGAAAATATCTCCCTCTGTAAAATACCGTGAATTAGACTGATTTGCGGGACTCCACCAATAGCCTGTTTTCGGACATTTTTGGCCTGCTAAAGCTTTTAAATTTTCTATAACAATAGATTCTACTGTACCGCCTTGATCTGAAATTCTTTCTATTAAAGTCCAAGAGGTTTCAAAATATAATTTTTCTCTAGTTTCCTTATTTCTACATGCATATCTAGGTGCAAAACCATTATCATCTTCTTTACTACTTGCCAGGAATATCAATTTATTATCATATTCATTGCATACATAAACCCCTGTTTTATTTATTTTTT
>NZ_DEZM01000074.1:0-416 GCF_002364825.1 Acinetobacter sp. UBA3132
AATTTGGAAAATAAAATGAAAGAAATTCAATTAATTAATAAAAAAACAAAAGAAAAAATACAGATGAATGCTGATACGGTTCGAATTGATCAAAGCTCCATTGTAAAAATCAAAATTTCTAAATCAGATATTGTCCAGATGTCTCAAGACGGTACAAATCTGATTTTAGTATTGAGAAGTGGCGAAAGATTGGTGGTTGAAAATTTTTATGCAAACAATCATGAAGATTTAACGTCTAGTCTTGTGATTGAAGAGCAAAGCGGTACTTTATGTGGATAGCGATTGGTACATTGCTCATTGGTGGAGTTGCAGCGACAGACAGTGGTGAGGTTGAAGATGATGAACAGTTAGAGCTAAATGAGCCAGTGCCAATAGATCCTGCGCCGGAAGTACCGGTAGAGCCAGAACCGGAACCA
>NZ_DEZM01000074.1:678-4976 GCF_002364825.1 Acinetobacter sp. UBA3132
GTAGAGCCAGAACCGGAACCAGAAGTGCCGGTAGATCCAGAACCAGAGCCGGAAGTGCCAGTAGAGCCAGAACCGGAACCAGAAGTACCAGTAGAACCTGAACCAGAAGTACCAATAGAACCAGAGCCGGAACCAGAAGTGCCAGTAGAACCTGAGCCAGAGCCGGGGCAACCAGAACCAACAAATCCAACACTTCGACTAGCTCGACTTAACCTAGTTGAACAAAATGAAGATAGCGTTATTGATCAAGAAGCTATGAGCAGATTCAAAACATCACAAGAATTTATGAGGAATAGCTTTGAAGAGCAACAAGTGGCAGTTGATACTAATCATGATGTTATTCCATCAGATGGGAACGAGGACATTATTGATGCTAAACAGCTCATAGATTTTATTTCTTCGGGCTTAGATAGCAATACGCAAGTTTATAAAATACTAAATACAGCGGATGCAATTTCAAATTTAAATAATCAGATGAATCTGTTGTTAGAGGGTACAGAAAAAGAAAGTAGTTTGATGGATATCGACTTTATGCGAACAGATACTGTTTCATTAGCTGAACTGCTTTCTGATTCTAGTCATGTAGACAATATTATTGTAGTAGGGAATGAAGGGGATCAAATTATTATTCAAACTGATGCTGAAGAGGTTGCGCAAGCCAGCGATCCGTTGATATTGGAAAATCAATCAGATCTCATGTTGCAACAGCTTTTATCTGAGCAGCAACAGATTATTGGTTAAATATTTACCTGATCAATAGTTGCTAAAAAGCAGTCCTAAAACTGCTTCCTTACTAATTTTTAAGGTACTAGAATATCCAGCTCACGCAAGATATTGCATAGTTTGATCATCGGCATGCCCATTAACGTCGTCTGGTCCTGACCAATCATTTCTTCAAACAGACTAATGCCTAAGCTTTCACATTTAAAGCTACCAGCGCAGTGCAGAGGCTGTTCAATGTCAATATAACGTTCGATTTCAGCTTGAGATAGCTTGCGGAATTTTACCTTATAATGCTCAACCAGAGTTTGCTCAAAACCGCTAGATTTCTGTTGTACGCTCAGTGCTGTACTAAAATATACAATTTTGTCTGAATTGGCCTGTAACTGGCGAACTGCTTTTTCAGCAGTTAAGGGCTTGCCGATAAAAATATCTGGTGCGCCTTCACGCCAAGCCACCTGGTCAGAGCCAATGACGATTGCATCTGGGTGTTGCTCAGCCACATGTCGGGCTTTTTCAAAAGCCAGTCGCTTGGCTAAGTCATCCGCATGATTTTCACCTTGCGGTGATTCATCGATATCCGGGACGATCGATACGTAGTCAAGACGTAAGCGATTCATTAATTCTTTACGGGTCTGGCTGGAAGAGGCCAGAATAATCTTTGCGGTATCCATTAGACAGCGTATTCTTCTAAAACATGCAGAGGGACATAGGCTAGAACTGCTTTATGGCAGGCTTGCAGCTTGATTGGTGGCGCCTGGCCTGCTTCATAAGCTTCTACCCAGCGGGTCACGCAAATACACCAGAAATCACCTGGCTGAAGCCCCGGAAAACCGACTTCTGGTAACGGTGTAATCAGATCATTACCTACTTTTTGGGAGAAATTTAAAAACTCCGAAGTCATCTGTGCACAAACTGTATGCTGGCCCAGGTCACTAGGAGAAGTGTGGCAGAAACCATTACGGAAGTAGCCGGTAATTGGGTCAAAACAGCAGCTCGCCAATGGCTCGCCCAAAACATTTAAACGGTTTAAATCTGGATCTGGATGTATCGACATGGGTACTGAATCTGATGGATGCTTTTTCCTATCATAACAAAACTTTGGCAATCGTTAGCTTTTCTGCAAAAGATGCTAACCTTTTTCTGCATAATCATTTAAAATCGCCTCGTTTTTAATATCTATAATCTATAAAGAGAGCTCTAGATGAACTTTCAACGTATGACTGACCTTGACCTTGCGGGTAAGCGTGTTCTTATTCGTGAAGATTTAAACGTCCCTGTTAAAAATGGCGTGATCACTAGCGATGCACGTTTACGCGCAGCATTGCCAACTATTAAAGCTGCCGTAGAAAAAGGTGCAGCGGTTATGGTGTATTCACACCTTGGTCGTCCAGTTGAAGGTGAGCCTAAAGCTGAACAGTCACTTGCACCTGTAGCAGCATATTTGACTGAAGCATTAGGTCAGGAAGTAAAGTTATTCACTGACTACTTGAATGGCGTTGAAGTTCAACCTGGTCAAGTGGTTTTACTTGAGAACTGTCGTTTCAACATCGGTGAAAAGAAAAATAACCCTGAACTTGCCGCGAAATATGCAGCACTTTGTGACGTATTTGTAATGGATGCATTCGGTACAGCACACCGTGCAGAAGCATCTACTGAAGGTGTGGCTCGTCTGGCGAAAGTGGCGGCAGCAGGTCCTTTACTTGCAGCAGAATTGGATGCTTTGGGTCGTGCGTTGAAAACTCCTGAAAAACCAATGGTGGCAATCGTTGCTGGTTCCAAGGTTTCAACTAAACTAGACGTATTGACTTCACTTTCTGATATCTGTGATCAATTGATCGTAGGTGGTGGTATTGCAAATACTTTCCTTGCAGCTGCTGGTTACAATGTAGGTAAATCACTGTGTGAAAATGATTTGATCGACACAGCTAAAGCAATTGCAGCCAAAGTTTCTGTTCCACTTCCAACGGACGTTGTGGTTGCTGATGCATCTGAAATCAATTTTGATGACTTCCTGAGCTCATTGGCTTCTGCTAAAGCGGTTGTGAAAAAAGTTGAAGATGTTGCTGACAACGACATGATCCTTGATGTAGGTCCAGAAACTGCAAAAGCATTTGCTGAAATTTTGAAAACGTCTAAAACGATTCTTTGGAATGGTCCAGTGGGCGTATTTGAAGTCGATCAATTCGGTGAAGGCACGAAAACTCTATCGTTAGCGATTGCTGAATCGGAAGGTTTCTCGATTGCAGGTGGTGGTGACACGCTTGCTGCGATTGATAAATACAACGTTGCTGACAAAATTGGTTATATCTCGACTGGTGGCGGTGCATTCCTTGAATTTGTCGAAGGTAAAACCCTTCCTGCAGTTGCGGTACTTCTAGAACGCGCTTAATTGCATGTTTTAGCCTAAAAAAAGCTGGCCAAGTGCCAGCTTTTTTTATGTCATTTTTTGTTGACAGCGGATACTTACCATTCATGGCTTCGTCATTAAAATGCAATAAATCTGTCATAAGATGCAGATATTAAATCACCAAATGACGAGATTACGTGATGAAAAAACAGTTAACTTTAGCGGCATTATTGGCAGCATCATTGGCACTGACTGCATGTGCGAAACAGGAAAATGCCCCAGCAGCTGAAGCAGAAGCTTCGGCAGCTGTTGCAGATGAGACTATAACGCCAGAACAGCAAGCAGCGATTGATGCAATTGATCAGCCGGTTCTAGATGAAAAAAATACCGACATTCCTGCTGAAATTGCGAATGCTCCGGCAGATGCAGCGACTGCAGACGAGTCAGTTGCAGCAACTTCGGAAGCTGTGGCACCTTAATTGGATCAATGTGAGACAAAATCCCTGCAAATGCAGGGATTTTTTTTAAATAGTGTTATTTGTTGCTGAATTGAAACCTTTGTGCATGTAGAATATGTGGCATTCACTGGGAGGATATTATGGCTCTTATTTCATTGCGCCAGCTCTTGGATCACGCCGGCGAACATGCTTACGGCGTACCAGCATTTAACGTAAACAACTTAGAACAAATGCGTGCCATTATGTTGGCAGCAGACCAAACAAACTCACCTGTAATCGTACAGGCATCTGCGGGTGCACGTAAGTACGCAGGTGCACCGTTCTTGCGTCATCTGATTTTGGCAGCAATCGAAGAATGGCCACACATTCCAGTGGTAATGCATCAAGACCACGGTACCAGCCCTGACGTATGTCAACGTTCTATCCAGTTAGGCTTCTCATCAGTGATGATGGATGGTTCTTTGGGTGAAGACGGTAAAACTCCAACTTCATATGAATACAACGTCGATGTCACTCGTCGTACGGTACAAATGGCGCATGCGTGTGGCGTTTCTGTTGAAGGTGAAATTGGTTGTCTGGGTAGCCTTGAAACAGGTATGGCGGGTGAAGAAGATGGTGTGGGCGCTGAAGGTGTACTCGATCATTCTCAGCTTTTAACTTCAGTTGAAGAAGCGCGTCAATTCGTAGCTGATACTAACGTCGATGCTTTAGCAATTGCTGTAGGTACTTCTCACGGTGCGTATAAATTCACGCGTCCACCTACAGGTGAT
>NZ_DEZM01000074.1:5091-5925 GCF_002364825.1 Acinetobacter sp. UBA3132
CGTCCACCTACAGGTGATATTCTTGCGATCGACCGCATTAAAGAAATTCACGAAGCACTACCAAATACGCACCTTGTAATGCACGGTTCAAGCTCTGTGCCACAAGAATGGTTAGCTGTAATTAACCAGTATGGCGGCGACATCAAAGAAACATATGGTGTTCCTGTTGAGCAACTGGTTGAAGCGATCAAACACGGTGTCCGTAAAATCAACATCGACACAGACTTACGTTTAGCTTCTACTGGTGCAATGCGTCGTATGATGGCTGAAAAACCAAGTGAGTTCGATCCACGTAAATTCTTTGCTGCAACAGTTGAAGCAATGAAGCAAATCTGTGTAGATCGTTACGAAGCATTTGGTACAGCAGGTAATGCTGACAAGATTCGTCCAATTTCATTGGAAAAAATGGTTTCTCGTTACTAAGTGCTAGCCTGAAATCATGTTTGAAAGCCCACAAAAAACTTGTGGGCTTTTTTTTGTATTAAAATAGCGTACTTAAAAATAATGATGAGCATGCAATGGAACTGATCTTTGCAGCTGCACTATGCAGCGTCATGGTCTCGATTTTACTCAAGACAGGAAGGAACAGGGGACTCAATCCCATTCATCTGATTGCCTGGAACTATGCTACAGCAAGTGTTCTTTGCTATTTCTGGTTTAAACCCGATCTGGCACATGTATCAGTCACTCATACACCGTGGTTACTGATTTTTGCCCTAGGTATCTTGTTGCCAAGTGTATTTCTGCTACTGGCTCGGGCTTTGCAAACAGCGGGGATCCTAAAGACAGAAATCGCCCAGCGTCTATCAGTCGTACTTTCTCTTGCAGCAGCTT
>NZ_DEZM01000074.1:6035-16573 GCF_002364825.1 Acinetobacter sp. UBA3132
ATGCAGCAGCTTATTTCATCTTTCAGGAACAGTTTAGCCAGCTGAAAATCATTGGAATAGGTCTTGGAATCACTGCGGTGATTTGTATCCTGCTGTCCAATCGAAATGATACTGGCACAGGAACTCGAGGTATGCTGTATCTGGGATTAGTGTGGGTCGGATATGCACTGATTGATGTGTTATTAAAATACACCACCAGTTTAGGATTACAGTTCGCTGTGACGCTGAACCTGATGTTCATTTGTGCCTTTATTTTATCAATGGCTTATCTAGTAATTAAATATCATCATTTTGGTGATTTGAAGCATATTGGTGCCGGGCTGGTTCTAGGGGGACTGAACTTCGCCAATATAGGGTTTTATGTTAAAGCGCATATGCTGCTAAAAGATACACCAGCGATTGTGTTTGCGGGAATGAATATTCTGGTAGTGGTATTTGGGGTACTTGCAGGCCTGGTCTTCTTTAAAGAGCGCCTAAAGCCTGCAAGCAGTCTCGGGTTGGTGCTGGGGCTTGCCAGCGTTATCTGCTTAGCCTATGCCATGTCTGCTTGACATAGGCACTGGCATAATCTAATGGTAGACGAATCAGGTCTTCTTTTTCAGCCAGGCCCAGAAGCATGCCAGCCTGTCGGCAGTGTGGGCAATGCGGATAACGATGCTGTTCATGCTTATATTGATGTAGATAGATTTTTTCGCAGTGTTTGCATTCAAATTTCATTGGTCTGGATGGAAGAACTGACATGGATACCTCTATTGTTATTCTGAATTATAAGTGTTCTTTAGTTAAGCAAAAATTAGGCCCATAATGACAAGTAAAGGGGCTTTGCGCCCCTTTTATAGCATAAAATGCTTACAGTTTGGTGAAAACATCTTCAGCTTTCAGACGGGATTTTGGCAGCTTGGCATTGAAATCATTTTCACTGCGGTAACCCAAAGTCAGGATTACGGATGGAATCAAGCCTTGTTCATTGAGCTTCAATTCTTCAGTAAGAATGCCTTCATCAAAGCCACCAATGGGCGTTGCATCTACACCTTCGATTGCTGCAGCAATTAACATTTGACCCAGTGCAATAAAGGTCTGGTTTTCCGCCCAACGCTGAATATCTCCTTTTTCATTACGGTAATATTCAACATAACCTGTACGGGTATTGCGCTGTGCTTCTTTGGCAGTTTCATCTTTAAAACGGCCGAGTATATCATCACGTTCCAGAAGATTATCTAAATGCTGCTCAGTAATGTCAGCTTTGGTGCAGAAAAGGATCGTATGCGAAGAATCCAATACTTTTGGTGCATTATAGGCATATGTGCCCACCAAAGCCTTGGCAATACGTGCTTTGGCATACGCATGGTCAGCGATAAAAAAATGCCAGGGCTGGATATTAATTGAAGAGGGAGCCAGGCGAAGAATCTCGGTCAAACGATCAAACTGTTCCTGCGGAATTTTCTTGGATGGATCATAAGCCTTTGTCGTATAACGAGATTCAGAAACCTTAAGTAAATCCATAACTGGACTCCATTCGTCTTTGTTGATCTTGGATGGGGGCATACAGTAAAGTCATGCTGTAAGTGAAGTGGATTATTACAATAAATTTCCTTCAGGCAAAGCGTAAGTTGTGCAGATATCTACTATTTATAATGTTAGCACTTAGAGCTTTGGCTAATGATAAAAGAGCTTTTCACTATTGGCACTTTTTGCCAAGAGGCGTTTAATAAGCTTATAAGTAATAACATGCAAGCGAGCGGGCGTATGCAATACACCAATTACTTCAAAAGAAAACTCAAAACTGAACAGCAAATCGGGTTATGGGTCGGTCTGGCAGATGCTTACGGTACAGAAATTGCTGCCAATGCCGGCTATGACTGGCTGCTGATTGATGGTGAGCATGCACCTAGTGATTTAAGAACCACGTTATCGCAACTACAAAGTATTGCAGCCTATCCATCGCAGGCAGTGGTACGTCCACCCATTGGCAGTGTACAGCTCATCAAGCAGCTTCTGGATATTGGCGCGCAAAGCTTACTCATCCCCATGGTTGAAACGGTTGAACAGGCCGAGCTGATGGTAAAAGCGGTACGTTATCCACCAGAAGGGATCCGGGGTGTTGGTGCAGCGCTGGCATGTGCTACTCGCTGGAATAGTATTCCGAATTATTACCAAACCGCCCATGAAGATATCTGTCTGTTGATTCAGATTGAATCGGTAAAAGGTCTGGAAAATCTGAATGAAATTTTAAAGGTTGATGGTATTGATGGTGTTTTTATTGGTGCAGTGGATCTGTCTGCGACCATGGGGTATCAAGGCAATCCAAATCATCCTGAAGTTCAAAAAGCCGTGATTGACGCGATTCAGCGGATTCGTGCTGCTGGTAAAGCGGCCGGTATTCTGTCGACACAACATGATATTACTCAAAAATATCTCGATTTGGGTGCTGAATTTGTTGCGGTCGGCGTGGATACCAGTGTGCTGATGAATTCTTTGCGTGAACGGTTATCTAAATATAAGCAGGGTACTGAAGTGGTGAAATCTGAAGGTGGATATTAGCCACCTAGTATTTTCCAAAATAACGAAAGCAACTGATTACAGTTGCTTTTTATTTGTCTTGGTTTTATGAGGTCAGGTTTTTAAACTGTTTCAGAAATCAATGCAAAGCTTTGATTGCAATATATTTAGTAATGCCAGGTCATCAGCTGTATTTCTTGCTCAGGATCACCAGAAAGTTCAAGAATCTGCGCAGATTCTTCTCGCCAGTCGCCTAATACAATCCGCTTTTTTCCATTTACATCATGAATATTGGCACGATGAGTATGACCATGAATCAGCAGATCGACATCTTGTAGTGCGGTGTTAACAGCATCTTGATTCACGTCCATAACCTCATAGCTTTTGAATTGCTGCGCTTCATGGCTTTTTTTACGGAAACCTTGTGCCAACCGGGCACGAAAAGACAACGGCATTTTTCTTAAAAAGCCGACTAACCAGGGATGACGGATAATTTTACGGAATCTTTGGTAGCTGATGTCATCAGTGCAGAGTTCGTCGCCATGTTCTATACGAATCTTTTTGCCAGCAATCGTTAAAAACTGAACATCGGACAAGAGCTGTCCTGTGAACTGATTTAGAAAATCTTTGCCCAAAGCGAAGTCACGGTTACCGACCAGAAAATAAACCTGATTACCCGCTTTGGTAAACTGTTTTAAATGCTCAATAATTTCATCCAGCCAAGGAGCGGTATAGTCGTCACCAATCCAGGCATTAAACCAGTCACCCAGAATATAGAGTTGGGTATTCTTATCTTTATAGGCGTCTAATAAATCTAAAAACCCCCGAACGAGTCGAGGGTGATCAGGTGACAAATGTAAATCGGCGATAAACAGATGGGTCACAAATCTTTTCCTTTTATTCCTCTCTAGATCCCTCATTCATATGAGGGATTTTCCATTACACCGTTTTAAAGCATCGCTTTAAAACTCATAAAGAACGGAGAGGACGTTTTTTATTCAGAAATGATTTTTGCAGATTCGATTACAACGTTCTCTAGTGGAACGTCAGCGTGGTAGCCACGGTTACCAGTGCGAACACCTTTGATTGCGTCAACAACGTCCATGCCTTCAACAACTTTACCAAATACTGCATAACCCCAACCTTGTGCAGTTTTGCCAGTATGGTTAAGGAAAGCGTTGTTTTTCACGTTAATGAAGAACTGAGCAGAAGCAGAGTGAGGTGCTTGAGTACGTGCCATTGCAATGGTACCAACGTCGTTGCTCAGGCCGTTGTCAGCTTCGTTTTCAATCGCGTCACGCGTTGCTTTTTCTTTGAAGTTTTCGTCCATGCCGCCGCCTTGAATCATAAAACCATCAATAACGCGGTGGAAAATTACGCCGTCATAAAAACCGTCACGTACATATTCTAAGAAGTTTGCCACTGTTTTAGGTGCTTTTTCAGCGTTTAATTCAAGAACAATACGACCTTTATTGGTGTTTAATTCGACTTGAGGAAAACTCATTGTGTAATCTCCTGATCATGACCTTTGAAGTCATGGGTTTTTTTGAATGAGAGAAGCATAAGCAAACTGTAATCGACAAGGCAAGCAAAAATATACTTTTCTCGGATAAAATTCTGAAAATCGTATCTTATTTATGCATTGTTCCAGCAGGCAAATACAGATGGTTGCCTGCGCTTTACCAATTAACAATGACACATTTTTTTGCAATAGTATGTTTCTTTTCTTAAACAGCGACATGCGATTAGATTTATGAAAAACTTTCGGACCATTCGTCCAAATTTGTATGCAATTGCAGCAGACCTAGCCTCATCATTTTAAAATGATTGAATAGAAAACAAATGCCACAGTTAGCAGTTGAGAGATTGATCACCTAAAGTTAAACTAGGGGACTTTAGTTTATGTTTTACGGCATGTCTAAAGCCTCCCGTAACAGGACATAAAACCCTTAATTTTAACTTTAGAAGTGAATGATTGATCATGAAGCCAAATGATGTTGTTACATCTCTGCCCGAGAACCCGACCCAAAACAAGAATGCAGTCGATTCAGCGCAGCAGCAGGAACAACAACCGGGCTTAGACTTTGTGCGCCAGATCATCACTGATGATTTAGAAGCAGGCCGTACCCAACAAGTGGTGACACGTTTCCCACCTGAGCCGAATGGTTATCTGCATATCGGACATGTAAAAGCGATCTGTCTGAACTTTGGTATTGCTCAAGAATTTAATGGTTTATGTAATCTGCGTTTTGACGATACTAACCCGGATGCTGAAGAACAAGAATATGTTGATGGTATTGCCAGTGATGTGAAATGGTTAGGTTTTGAATGGAATGGTGAGCCGCGCTATGCATCGAGCTATTTTGATCAGCTTTACACCTGGGCTATTCAACTGATCGAACAGGGCGATGCCTATGTGGATTTACAGTCTCCAGAAGAAATCAAGTTAAACCGTGGTAACTTTGTAGAACCAGGTAAAAACTCGCCACAACGTGATGCCACTGTTGCTGAAAACCTAGAGCGTTTTGAAAAAATGCGCAATGGCGAATTTGCGGAAGGTCAGGCTGTGCTTCGTGCCAAGATCGACATGGCGTCTCCAAACGTGCATATGCGTGATCCGATCCTATATCGTATCCTGCATTCTGAACACCATCAGACTGGCGACAAATGGAAAATCTACCCAATGTACGACTATGCGCATCCATTATCAGATGCCATTGAAGGTGTAACACACTCTTTATGTACACTGGAATTTCAGGATCACCGTCCATTCTATGACTGGGTGATCGAGAAAGTTCAATCACCAGCTGTTCCACGTCAGTATGAATCAAGCCGTCTGAATGTCGACTACACCATTACTTCTAAGCGTAAGTTGCGTAAACTGGTTGAAGGCGGATATGTGAATGGTTGGGATGACCCACGTATGCCAACTGTCGTGGGTATGCGCCGTCGTGGTTTCACCCCGGAAGGCCTGCGTGACTTCTGTAAGCGGGTAGGTGTATCTAAGGTTGATGGCAGTATTGTTGATGTAGCAATGCTGGAGTATTGCATTCGCCAGTCTCTGGAAAATGCTGCTGCGCGTGGAATGGTAGTACTTAATCCACTAAAAGTGACTTTAACCAATCTGCCAGCGGATATGGATCTGACGCATTCTCGTCACCCAAATGTGGATATGGGCGAGCGTGTGATTCCATTGACCTCTGAAATTTACATTGACCGTAAGGACTTTGAAGAAGAACCACCTAAAGGCTTTAAACGTCTGATTCCTGGCGGTGAAGTGCGTCTTCGTCATGCTTATGTCATCAAGTGTGATGAAGTGATTAAAGATGAAAATGGTGAAGTCGTTGAACTAAAATGTTCAATAGATCCTGAAACTTTAGGTAAAAACCCCGAAGGCCGTAAAGTCAAAGGTGTAATTCACTGGGTATCTGCAACGAAAGGTATTCCTGCAGAAGTTCGTATCTATGACCGTCTGTTCACTGAATCTGATCCAGAAACTGGGGATGATTTCCTGGCGAACCTGAACCCTGAGTCATTGAAAGTGGTGCAAGCCGTAATTGAGCCAGCACTTGCAGAGGCTAAACCGGAAGACCGCTTCCAGTTCGAACGTGAAGGTTATTTTGTAGCGGACCAATACGATCACTCAAGTGAAAAGCCAGTGTTTAACCGTATTCTGGACCTGAAAGACAGTTTTAAGCCAGGTAAATAAGTTGTTTCGGCTTGGTGACTTAAATTGTATTGATCATTTGCTGCCAAGGAAACCAATTGGCCTCGGCAGAGTCAAAACAGTTTGGTTCTAATACCTTTAGATAGCCCAACTCCGGTTGGGCTATTTCTATGGAGCGTAAAACAAAACATGATCGTCCGTGACAAAAGTAATAGTTTTAGTCTGCTGTTTGCGTGGCATGGCACCATTTTGCCTAAGGTATTACCCGCACTTATGTCAGTGATTCTGATTTCTGGGGTACTGGTTTATTTAAGCCGGGAGCACTTTTTTAGCCTGCCTGCAGTCCCTGCAATTGGCTTCACCATCTTCGGGGTAATTCTTTCGATCTTCCTGAGTTTTCGGAATACCGCCTGTTATGATCGCTGGTGGGAGGGGCGTAAGCTTTGGGGTGCATTGATTGCCACCACGCGTCACTTGAGTCGGGATACTCACATACTCGATACTGAAAACAGGGAATTGCTCTTATACCGGATGATGCTGTTTACCCATTTATTGCGCGATCGTTTGCGTCAGCAAGAGAGTAATATTGAGCATTACCAGCCGGATACAGGGTTTGATCCAATTGCTTTCAATCAGCTTAAGCAACAGGTTAATCCTGCACAATGGGTATTGGAACAGATGCAGAAACAGTTAGTAGAATGTTATCGAACAGAGCTGATCTCCGATATTATTTATAATAACCTTAATCAGCATACGGTAGAGCTCGGAAATATTCAGGCAGGTTGCGACCGGATTCTGTCGACGCCGTTGCCATTTTCTTATTCCGTACTGTTGCATCGAGCAGTATATTCTTTCTGTTTTATTCTGCCTTTCAGCCTGGAAGCCAACTTGGGGTTATGGACGCCAGTCCTGGTGGCATTGATTGCCTATTTGTTTTTAGGCTTGGATGAGTTGAGTGCCGAGCTAGAAGAACCTTTTGGACTACAGGACAATGACCTGGCGCTTGATTCAATCGTGCGCTTGGTCGAACGGGAAACTTTAAGTTCTATAGGACGGGAAATACCTGAACCTTTAAAGCCTTGGAAAGGGCATCTGAGTTAAGTCAGTTATTTTCATCCATATTAAAAGCCCCATTTATTTGGGGCTTTTAATTAGCGTTTTTTCAGGTTGCTGAGTATGTTCTTGGAACTGTTCCTGTAGCTCACGGTATTGCTGTAAGCGTCGTTTTGCTTTGTCGCGTAATTTCTTTTTAATATATAGTGCCAAGGCAAAGCAAGTGGTGGTTAATGTCAGGAACATACTGTTCATGAAGCTCATCATCGAACTGATATAACCAATGGTGGTCAGACGGTTCATCATGCGGATCACCTGCGGGCTGCTTTCCACGCCAGTAATCGCCCAGGTACATAGATGTTCACAGTTATTGATAATCAGATGATAATTATTTTCATGCATGCGTGAACGCATACGACGCACAACTTTACGGCCCTTGTATTTGGTATGTGCATATTCCTGAACCTGGATTGGTTTACCATGACTAAACTTGTCAATCGAGGTAATTTCAATCGGGTGCTTTTTAAATAAGTGTGCAAAACCGGAATAATGGATTACACGACCTCGTCCGGCATAAATACCATGATGGGTATAGCCGAAGTGTTTGACCATAAGGTGAGCACCTAAGGGAAAACGTTGAGTTTGTTGCATATGCCACTGAATGCCAATTGATGTACAAATGTTTCAAGAAACCAAGTTTAACGGGTTTTTGTGATTTTATCGATGTTTATGTCTGAAAAATCAGCGAACTGATCAGTTGTGGTTAATAATGGAATGATGAAAAAAAGTAGAAAGCTTAAAATTAAAATAGCCTAAGCACTATTGAGGATCACTACTCAACCAAGACAAGAGCTAGAGCTAGAGCTAGAGCTAGAGCTAGAGCAGAACATACAGATTGAATAATGCTTCTATTTAAAAGTTCCAGCCAATAAAAAAGCATTTGCTTTCACAAATGCTTTTTTAAAATAAAGCCTCACCACTACTGTAATGGCAAGTGCTGCAGTTCATTCAGTTCCTTACGGCTATAGCCGCGAGAAGCGAGAACTTTTTTGATACCGACAATCACGTCTTCATCAGTTGCTTTTGCCAATGCTTCAAGAAGCTGTTCATTTGACTTACAAGCGCAGTCATTTTCAACACAAGCAATTTGATTCTTGTGTTCATTTTGTTGTTCAGCAGTGAACAACTTTTGCCAAAAACTCATAGAGCCTTCATACATGATCTAACATAGCTTGAAATATAGCCAATTAAATAAATAAAGCAATAGGACCTATGTGATAAAAGCAGCAAACGGTCTTCAAAATTTCCGATTGCAGCCGGTGTTTCAAACGATATTATTCAGTTGAAATAATGAAATTCATGTATAAGTCCATTATTTTAAAAACAAAAAATGGAGCTATTAGAAACTCCATTTATGTAACAAAAAAATAAATTGAAACAATATTTTTAGCGTTTTTCCAGCAGCACACCTGACTCCACATGATGGGTATATGGGAACTGGTCGAACAGGGCAAATTTAGTAATTTTATGCGTCTGAGACAGCTGTTTCAGATTGTCATGCAATGTATCTGGATTGCAAGAAATATAGATGATACGTTCGAAGCGCTGCAGTAACTTGAGTGTTTCATCATCAATACCGGCACGTGGTGGGTCGACAAAGATGGTATCGAAGTCATAAGTTGAAATATCAATTTTGGCTTCTTGCAAACGACGGAACACACGTTCACCGTTATAGGCTTGGGTGAATTCTTCAGCAGACAGACGAGCCACCTGAATATTGTCGATACCGTTCTGCTGAATATTCCATTCAGCTGCATAGACTGAAGATTTCGCCAGTTCGGTCGCTAATACACGACGGAAGCGGGTAGAGAGTGGTAAGGTAAAGTTGCCATTACCACAGTAAAGCTCCAATAGGTCTTTATCAGACTGCTGTGCAGCATTGCATGCCCATTCCAGCATTTTCTGGCAGACTTGCGCATTGGGTTGAGTAAAACTGCTTTCAATTTGCTTATATTGATACTTGCGATCGAACACAGTCAATACTTCAACAACATAGTCATCAGTTAAAATGATTTTCTGCCCACGACTACGACCAAAAATCTTAATATTGAGTTGTTCTGATATGGCTTTAGCTGCAGCTTCCCATTCAGCAGTCAGTGGGCAACGATAAACCAGTGATACCAACATTTCACCTTTTAAAGTGGCAAGAAAATGCGCTTCAAAGAGACGATTTGATAAAATAGGCTCAGCCTTAAGTTCTGCCAATAAGCGTGGCATTAAGGCATTAATACTGCGGTCGGCAACCGGAAACTCATCAATACGGATGACTTTTTTATTATTGTTCTCATCACGTTCAAACATGGCATAAAACAGGTCATCTTCAGTATGCCATATCCGAAACTCAGCACGCATGCGATAGTACTGTTCAGGTGATTCGAATACTTCTAAAGCAGGTGGTTGATATTCGGCAAATTGCGCGCTAATGCGTTCAACTTTGGCATCCAGTTGTTGCTGATAAGATGAGGTCATATGCAGTAAAAATCGCAAATATTTTGAAAGCCAAGATGGTAGCAAAAAATTGCTGTTCTGCCTAAGACTATTCAGGGAAACAGGCTGGAAAAGCTGCTAAAAAAAGCCAAATCTACAAAGGGGAGAGATTTGGCCTTAAGAGGAAAGAAATTAAAATAAGTGATAAAGCTGTTTATAAGCCTGACATGGTCATCAGACTGGCATTACCACCTGCTGCTGCGGTATTAATGCTAATTGCACGTTCAATTACAAAACGTTCCACCGGAATCTCATAATTTCCGGAACTTAGATGAGTAATACCTACAATTGGACCTTGACGTGTTGCAATACGCTGCTGCAGATCAATCAGTGCAGAAGCATCACCATGATGCAGTACAGCTTCGAAATCACCAGATTCGATATCTTTAATCACTTTAATGGCCTTTACCACTTTTGCTGGCATACTTTGTAAATGTTTAAGTATGAAAGTATTGTCTGCCAGTATAGCCGGGCGACTACCCACCGATAAAATCGCCAGTAATTGCTGAATCTGATCAGCATCATTCGTTGCCAGAGATAATATACTTTCACGTGGCAAGATCATGTACTGGTTTTCTTCACCTGTTGGACCTTGCAGGCTAAAGCTGTGCCCAGTTGTGATTTTAGCTGGAGTGGTTAAGGAAATCGTTGGGAAAGTTTTATATACCCAGGCTTTAAATTCCTGTAGCAATGGATTTTCAAGCGTTGCCTGAGCAGAATTCATCGCATAAGGTTGAGCTAACTTTTTCTCAGATACCTGATGCATTAAACG
>NZ_DEZM01000074.1:16660-24082 GCF_002364825.1 Acinetobacter sp. UBA3132
CGGTAAATATAAAGTGGACCACCGGCTTTTGGACCAGTGCCGGATAGACCTTCACCACCAAAGGGCTGTACCCCAACGACTGCACCGACAATATTGCGGTTAATATACAGGTTGCCGACATGTGCTTTCGAGATCACAGTCTGCATGGTTTCATCGATCCGGGTATGTAAACCCATAGTCAGGCCATAACCCTTACTATTGATCTGATCTAGCAACTGTGGCAGTTGGCCAGCTTTATAGCTAATCAGATGTAGCACCGGACCAAAAACTTCACGTTCCAGATCATTCAGGTTTGGCAGTTCAATTAAAGTAGGCGGAATGAAGGTGCCTTGAGCCAGTTCAGAAGCATCCTGATTAAACATCGATTGATGGACTTTATGGCCTTTGCTGCGCATCTGATCAATATGCTTCTGAATGTTCTGCTGGGCATCGGCATCAATGACCGGACCAATATCGGTTTTGAGCAGAGTTGGATTGCCAACTCGCAACTGCTGCATAGCACCTTTTAACATATGGCGTACAGTGTCCAGATTATCTTCCTGTACACACAATACACGCAGGGCGGAACAACGCTGACCGGCACTATCATAAGCAGAGTTGACCACATCTAGCACCACCTGTTCGGTCAATGCAGATGAATCGACAATCATGGCATTCTGACCACCAGTTTCGGCAATCAGGGTCACACTTTCGCCAAACTGGTTTAACCGTTTGGCTACAGTTTTTTGCAGAATCTTTGCTACTTCGGTAGAGCCGGTAAACATGATGCCTTGAATGCGGGAGTCCTGGCTCAGCTGGGCACCAATGGTTTCACCACGACCGGGCAACAGTTGCAATACATCTTGTGGAATGCCAGCTTCCCAGAGAATTTGTACAGCTTGGGCGGCAATCAGCGGAGTCTGCTCGGCCGGTTTGGCAATCACAGTATTACCCGCCACCAGTGCTGCAGAAATCTGGCCAGTGAAAATTGCCAGCGGGAAGTTCCAGGGGTTAATACACAGTACAGTGCCCAAAGGCTGGATATGGACATTTTCAGACAGATCTGACATCTGGCCAGCATAATAACGCAGGAAGTCAATCGCTTCACGTACTTCAGCAATGGCATTGGCATAGGTTTTACCAGCTTCACGCGATAGCATAACCATCAGGGGCAGCAGGCGTTGCTGCATCAGCTCGGCGGCTTTATTCAGACAGGCGGCACGTTCATTCTTTGGCAGATTGGCCCAGAAATGTTGTGCATTGGCAGCTTGGATCAGGGCAATTTCTGCCTGTTCAGTCGTTGCTTCATAAACGGTACCGACGATATCCTGATGCTGAGCTGGATTGATTACGTGTACAGTATTACTTGTATCAGGTTCTGAAAAAGCTGTGCCCATTGCTGCTGCCTGGAACTGGGTATCAGCCAGACTTGCTGCAACTTCATTTAAAGCATTGAGTTCCGCGTCATTGGCCAGATCCAGTCCAGATGAATTGATACGTGTGCCATAAAGATCTTGAGGATAGGGAATATGAGGATGTTTGGTACCCAATACATTTTCCTGTTGAGCGGTCTTTATAATTGTCTGACGAGGATTCTCGATCAGATCTTCAACTTTTAAGCTCTTGTCCGCGATGCGATTCACGAAAGAAGTATTGGCACCATTTTCCAGCAGACGGCGTACCAGATAGGCCAATAGGGTTTCATGATTGCCGACTGGGGCATAGATACGACATGGAATACCGAGCTTGCCAGCCGCTTTGTCACCGACCACATTTTCATATAGCGGTTCACCCATGCCGTGCAGGCACTGGAACTCGTATTGACCGGCGTAGTAACGTTCCGGGTTGGCAAGTTGGTAAATGGTGGCCACAGTCTGTGCATTGTGAGTAGCAAATTGCGGATAGATATAATCAGGTTCTGCCAGCAGTTTACGTGCGCAGGCAATATAGGACAGGTCAGTATGTACCTTGCGGGTAAATACCGGATAATCCGCCATACCTTCGATCTGGGCTTTCTTGATTTCGCTGTCCCAATACGCACCTTTGACCAGACGGATCATCAGGCGTTTCTGGCTGCGTTTAGCCAGATCAATGATGTAATCCACGACATAGAAGCAGCGTTTCTGATAGGCCTGAATCACAAAACCAATGCCTTTCCAGTCATTGAGTATCGGTTCAAAACACAGACGTTCTAAAAGCTCTAGGGAAATTTCCAGACGTTCAGTTTCTTCCGCATCGATATTCAGACCGATATTGTACTTTTTCGCCAGAACCGCCAGATTCAGTACTTTGCTATACAGTTCATCATTAACACGATCCATCTGTGAGCGCTGGTAACGTGGGTGCAGCGCAGACAGTTTGATGGAAATGCCCGGGCCGTTATAAACATCTTTATCTATTGATGCCTGACCGATGGCATGAATTGCATTTTGATAATCTTGATAATAACGTTCTGCATCCGGATCGGTTAGTGCTGCTTCACCCAGCATGTCATAAGAATATTGGAAACCTTTTTCTTCCAGACGTTCGGCATTTTTCAGTGCTTCATCAATGGTTTCGCCAGTCACAAACTGTTCACCCATCATACGCATCGCCACATCGACCGCCTTGCGGATAATGCCACGGCCACTGCGTGCCAAAAGGCCAGTTAACAGACTTGACAGGCTTTTCTGCTGTGGGGTTTCCATCAGCTTTCCGGTCAGCATCAGTCCCCAGGCCGCAGCATTGACAAACATCAGCTGGCTTTGCCCAAGATGTTCTTTCCAGTTGCCCTGATTGATCTTGTCACGAATTAACAGGTCGCGGGTCGCCGTATCCGGAATACGCAGCAAGGCTTCTGCCAGACACATCAATGCGATACCTTCCTGAGAAGACAGCGAAAACTCTTGTAATAGCCCTTGCACAATGCCGGCCTTGCCACCTGAACCTTTACGTTCACGCAAGGAATGCGCCAGATCAAAAGCCAGATTCTGGATTTTGTCCGTCAGTTCCGAGGAAATTTCACTATGTTCCAGCAACGTTTCCACGCACTCGGATTCTGCATGTCGCCATGCAGAATTAATGCGCTGTTCATATTCATTTTTATCCTTAAATTCAGCAATATAATTCGATTGCTGCATGGCATTCGAGTGCGAATTTGGGCGTAGGATGGTGGACATAGTGACTTCCTGTACTGCGTCAAACGTTTCTTTGAGTTGAATGAGTTTTAATCTATAATCCCAAAATAATTGACGAATATCTCACTATAGTTTGTATCATTTTTAGAGAATAATTCTAATGAATAGCCCATATGTAAGCCTTGACCGAATAGATATTCGTATTCTTGATTTGCTGCAATCTGAATCGAAAATTTCCAATATCAAACTGGCAGAAATGGTGAACCTGTCGCCAACAGCAGTACTGGCACGGGTGCAAAAATTGACCAAGGAAGGATTTATTCTCGGTTATGAAGCCCGTCTGAATCCCGTCAAGCTGAGTAACGGTTTTGTAGTTTTCGTCGAGATCTTGCTGGATAAAACTACACCGAATGTACTGGAAGAATTTTCTGAAGCAGTGCAGCATATTCCGGATATTGTGGAATGTCATATGATCAGTGGTGGCTTTGATTTTGTAGTAAAAATCCGCTGTGCGAATATGGATGAATTCCGTAAAATTTCCGGAGATATTCTGTGGCAGTTGCCGGGCGTAAAAGAAACCCGCAGTTATCCGGTGATGGAAGTAATTAAGGAAACCCAGCAGATCAGGCTGAAAGTACCTGCCAAAGCTAAAGTATAAAACGCTGATAAAACAAAAGGGACATAAAGTCCGTTTTGTTTTTGAAATAGAAAGATTATTTCTTTATTTCTGCCATTTCTTTTTGATATTCGGCTTTCGCCAGTTCAAAACGATTGACTACATCGTGACTTGGAGCTTTATCTAGCAAACTAACAATCACAATGCTAAGCGCTGCCAGAATAAATCCGGGAATAATCTCGTACAGACCTGTATCGCCCATATAATTTTTCCAGGCAATTACGGTTACTGCACCTACTATCATGCCCACAATTGCGCCATTGAGAGTCATGCGTTTCCAGAACAGCGAGAAGATGATCAATGGACCAAACGCTGCACCAAAGCCTGCCCACGCGTAAGCTACTAGACCAAGAACTTTGCTATTCGGATTGATTGCCAAGGAAATTGCAATCAGGGAAATCACAATCACCATGCCACGGCCAACCCAGATCAGTTCTTTTTGCGAAGCATTTTTACGCAGGAAACCTTTGTATAAATCTTCGGTAAGAGTTGTAGAACAGACCAGCAGCTGACAGCTTAAAGTACTCATAATCGCAGCCAGAATTGCAGCCAAAACGATGCCAGCCACCCAAGGATTAAACAGGATTTTGGTCAGTTCCATAAAGACTGTTTCAGGATTCTGGTTCACGATCGCTGCAGCAGGTAAATCAGGATTGACTGCAAAATAAGCAATTCCGATATAACCTGCAGACATTGCACCCACCAGACACAGGATCATCCAGGTCATGCCGATACGACGTGCAGCGGGAATGGTTTTTACCGAATCTGCCGCCATAAAACGCACTAAAATATGCGGTTGGCCAAAATAGCCTAAGCCCCATGCCAAACTTGAAATAATCGCCACCATACTCAGACCTTCCAGCATATTGGATGCATGTGGACGGGCTGTTTCAAGCAATGTACCGACCTGTTGAGCATTATTACCCAATGCCAGATAGGTAATGATCGGGGTAATTAACAAGGCGAAAATCATCAAACCGGCCTGAAAGGTATCGGTCCAGCTGATCGCCAGAAATCCACCGATACACACATACAGAATCGTGGCAACAGCACCGAGCCAGAGTGCAGTGGTATAGTCCCAGCCAAACAGGCTTTCAAATAAGCGTGCACCTGCAACCATGCCGGAAGCACAGTAAATCGCAAAGAACACCAGAATTACGATTGCAGAGAGCAAGCGTAAAATCCGCTTCTTATCCGAAAAACGGCTGGTAAAATAATCGGGCAATGTCAGGGCATTGTTCTGGTATTCGGTGTGGGCACGCAAGCGGCCAGCCACCAGGAGCCAGTTCAGCCAGGCACCAATAATCAGACCAATCGCAATCCAGACTTCAGACAAGCCAGACAGGTAAATTGCACCAGGCAGACCCATCAGCAGCCAGCCGCTCATGTCGGAGGCGCCTGCCGAAAGTGCAGTCACTACACTGCCCAGACTTCGCCCACCCAGAATATACTCATCAAAATTGGACGTCGCACGATAGGCGTATAAACCAATTCCAATCATGGCGACGATATAAAACAGAAAAGTAATCAGTGTCGGGTTTAGCGAGCTCATAGGCAGAGTATCCTTAAATATTGCACATCATCATCCGGGATGATTTTTTGTACTGCGTTCACAGGGCAGTGATTCAAACACGGTTTAAAAATTACACTCTGTAACAGTTAAGCGGTTTTTATGTATTCTTTATGTAAATTTTATTTTTTAAATAGGATATTATGGAATTTAAAATAGCTGAATAAAGCCAAGAATAGTCTAATTTAGAGCTAAGAAGCTAATTTTTAATAAATAGTTAAAATCATTAAACTTTTGTTATTCTATTACACAAAGTTACAAAAATAACAGCAAATGCGAACTAGACATATTTTGTTGCAAATATCACTTAAAAGATTTCTATTTGTTTCTGACCACTCCGCGCATAGTGAAAGAGCACCATCAAGGTGCATCATCGCCAAGAGTAAAAAATATGGACAATATGCTTCAAATTGACTTGAACAGAATCGAACTGGATTTATTGGGTAAAAAACAGATTCCACAGCATAGTTATTATGGAATTCATACTATACGTGCGCTGGAAAACTTTCAGATATCAGGTTTAACTGTAGGACAGCAGTTACATTTTATTCGCGCTTTGGCACAAGTTAAAAAAGCGTCTGCACAAACCAATCTACATTTTCAGAAAATTTCAGAACAACAATGTGCAGCCATTCAGCAAGCCTGTGATGAGCTGATTCAACATCCGGAAAACTGGCAGGATGCTTTTCCACTGGATCCTTATCAGGGCGGAGCCGGGACTTCTATCAATATGAATGCCAATGAAGTGATTGCCAACCGTGCGCTGGAACTGATGGGGCATCGTAAAGGGGAATATCATATTCTGCATCCGAATGATCATGTGAATACATCGCAATCTACCAATGATGTCTATCCCACGGCACTGCGTCTAGCGACTTATACACGTTTAGATGAACTGCTCAATGTGCAAAAATCTTTGATTGATACTTTATATAGTAAGGCTACAGAATTTCAGTATGTGATCAAGATGGGCCGTACTCAATTGCAAGATGCCGTTCCTATGACTATGGAGCAGGAATTCCGCGCTTTTGCGACTTTATTAAAAGAAGATTTTAAGCTGATTGAGCAGATGCGTCAGTTATTGCTGGAAGTTAATCTGGGTGCGACAGCGATTGGAACTGGTGTAAATACACCAACGGGTTATGCCAAGCGTGCTGTAGAAACTTTGGCACACATTACTGGTCTGCCTTTAAAAGGCGCGGAAGATTATGTAGAAGCGACCAGTGATTGTGGCGTATTCATTATTCTGTCTAGTAGCCTGAAACGTCTGGCAGTCAAGTTGTCCAAAATCTGTAATGACTTACGTCTCTTAAGTTCTGGACCACGTACTGGTTTGGCAGAAATCCGCTTGCCAGAATTACAGGCAGGTTCTTCGATCATGCCAGCCAAAGTGAATCCAGTGATTCCGGAAGTGGTGAATCAGATTGCATTTCGGGTAATTGGCAATGACCTGACCGTGACTATGGCAGCGGAAGCTGGACAATTACAGCTCAATGTCATGGAACCTGTCATCGCGATATCTTTAAATGAATCGATTCAATTGCTGACCCACGGTATGCAGACGCTACAGCAAAAATGTATTGCCGGTATTCAGGCCAATGAGCAGAACTGTTTAAATGCCGTGATGCGCAGCATCGGTATTATCACTTTACTGGAACCACTGCTAGGGCATGCCATGTGTGATGAAATCGGAAAACAGTGTATTCGTGAAAATAAAACTGTGCCTCAAGTCGTACTGGAGCTGGGTCTGCTCAGTCAGGCTCAGTTAGATCAAATCTTTGCCTTTCAAAATCTGGTTTCCGAAGTACCTGGCGAGATCAATCAGCTAGAACAAGTGTCCTGAAGCTCTTAAAGCTTTGAATCACGATTGATAGGATCGTGCTGATTTTAACCATTTACCCCAAATCCAATCTGTGGATTTGGGGTATTTTCATCTAGACTAGATAAATCCCACGATGAATTCGGAACATAGTATGTTTGATAAAATCAGCGCTTTATTCAAATCAAATAAACCTTCTCCTGAACAGCTTTATCTAGAAGAAAATAATATTCAATATACCGAACAAACTGGCTATATCGTA
>NZ_DEZM01000081.1:0-4411 GCF_002364825.1 Acinetobacter sp. UBA3132
TGCCATTGCCATGATCGGGCCGAAGTTACGGGCAGATTTACGGTAGATCAGATTGCCCCAACGGTCGCCTTTAGATGCTTTAATTAAAGCAAAGTCAGCTTTAATTGGATTTTCTAAAACGTAGTCTTTGCCTTCATAGTTCATGGTCGGTTTGCCTTCCCCCAGCAAGGTACCAAAACCGGTAGAGGTATAGATTGGACCTAGGCCCATACCAGCGGCCTGGATACGGCAAGCCAGATTACCTTGCGGTACCAGTTCCAGTTCAATTTTTCCTGCACGATATAACTCGTCAAATACCCAGGAATCAGACTGACGCGGGAAAGAGCAGATGATTTTACGGACAGCGCCAGCTTTAAGCAGTTTTGCTAAACCATAATCGCCATTACCGGCATTGTTGTTGACAATAATCAGGTCTTTAATGCCCAACTCGATCAGACCATCAATCAGTTCAGCAGGCTGACCCGCTGTACCGAAACCACCGATCATAATGGTAGAACCGTCCTTGATCTGGGAGAGTGCTTCTTTCAATGATAATGAACTTTTATCTATCATAATCTGGTCCTTACATATCCTAAACTGATGGATGTCTTTAAACTCGTTTTGAATCTGATGCTGTAACCGGAACTGCGTTACGGTTTTTCTGTGACAGCAGAAAATGCGCGACCAGGCCAATGCAAATTCCCCAAAAGACTGAACTCAGTCCCAGGAAATGCATGCCGGAAGCAGTCGCTAAAAAGGTGATCAGCGCTGCATCACGTTGCGACTCTTTGCCCATGGCCACGGAAATGTTGGTGGCAATCGCACCCAGTAATGCCAGTCCTGCCAAAGCCGCAATTAATTCCTTAGGCATTAGGCTAAACAGCATGACAATGCTGCCGGCAAATAAGCCGCCTAAAATATAAAAAAGCCCATTCGCTACACCGGCGATATAACGCTTTTCTTTCAGCTCATGTGCGTCTTTACCTAAACACAATGCAGCTGTGATAGATGCCAATACGATGGTAATACCCCCCACACAGGCCACTGCAAGCGAGGCAATACTGGTTGCGCTGATGATTGGCTTAGCGGGCATGTCATAACCACTGAGTTTGATAATCGCCATTCCCGGTAAAAACTGGCCAGACAGGCTGACCAGAATGAGCGGGAGGGCCAGATTCAGGGTTGAACTCCAGGTCCATTCCGGTGCAATAAATTGCGGAATCGCCAGACTGAAATCTGCCGTGACCGGGTTAATCTTGCCGAGTAGCATGCTTAAAACCACACCAGTAATCAGCACCCAGACCATGGCATAGCGTGGACTAAAACGCTTGGCCAGCAAAAATACCGCCAACATGCCAAAGACGATATAGGGCATGGTATCGGTCGCGGTGAACAGCCCTAAACCAAACTGCAGTAAAATCCCCGCCATCATTCCGGCAGCCACTTCCTGAGGAATCCAGGACAGCAATTTGTCGAAATAACCGGTGATCCCAATGAAAAAAATCACCACGGCAGAGGTGATATAGGCAGCAACCGCTTCATTGAGCGAAATATCGGGAAACAGCGTGACTAATAAAGCCGTTCCGGGCGCAGACCAGGCGGTGACGACAGGTATTTTGTATTTAATCGATAAAAAGATACCTGCGAGCGCAGCACCAATAGAAATTCCCCAAATCCATGAAATCATCATGTCCGGGGAAACTTGAGCTTGCTGAGCCGCCTGGAAAAAAATGATCAGTGGCCCCGAATAGGAGATCAGCACTGCTAAAAATCCTGCAACAGTGGCTGAAATTGACCAATCATTTTTTAATGTCTGAAACAGGGTGTTCATTGGTGATGTGCCTCCTTGCGTCGAACCATGAGCCTGTTAAAAATCGTGATGATCAGGATTAGCCCTGATCACCACCACCGACCGGTACCACTGTACCTGTCATATAAGATGATTCATCCGAAGCCAAGAATACAATCGCATTCACTTGCTCCTGAATCGTACCGTAGCGTCCCATAAACGTACGGTCAATGGTCTGATCAACCACTTGCTGCATCCATTCTTTTTCAGATTCAGTCAGTGGATTGGCATTGCGCGGTACTTTACGTGGCGGTGCTTTTGTACCACCCGTCGCGATTGCATTGACACGGATGCCGTCTTTGGCATGTTCAAATGCAAGGGAAGCGGTCAGGCCGTTCACACCACCTTTGGATGCTGAATATGGCACACGGTTAATGCCGCGTGTCGCAATAGAAGATACGTTTACAATGGTACCTTTCTGATTTTTAATCATTTCCGGAAGAACTGCGCGGCAGCACCACAGTGTCGGGAACAATGAACGGTTCACTTCCTTGATAATTTCCTCTTCAGAAAATTCTTCGAAAGGTTTCATCCAGATCGCACCACCGACGTTGTTGATCAGGACATCGACACGGCCATAGGTTTCTAGCGCTTTTTCAACGACTGATTGAGCACCGGCAAACGTTTCCAGATTGGCTTTGACCGTAATCGCATCACCGCCAGTCGCTTCAATTTCAGCCAGAACTTCTTCTACATAAGGGGAAAGGTCAGCCATGACGACTTGGGCGCCTTCGCTCGCCACTTGCAGCGCGACACCGCGACCGATGCCTTGCGCGGCACCCGTCACGATTACAACTTTATTTTCAAATCTTTGACGGTTAGACATTGAACAAATTCCCTCTATTAGTTGGCAGAGAATTTTTCAAACAGGAAGCTTGCAGGTTTAACGCCTTCAGCATCTAACCAGCCGCGAACCGCTTCTACCATTGGTACTGGACCACATAGGTAGATGTCTACGTCGCCGCCATTCAGCCATTCGTTTTCGATATGACCGGTCACATAGCCTTTACGCTCATGTGCCGATTCCGGGTTAGCAACCACTGTACGGTATTCGAACCATGAGAATTTTTCTTGTAGTTCATTCAGTTTTTCAATGGCAACCAAGTCGAAATCATTGGTCACACCAAATACTAAACGCACTGGATGTTCTGAACCTTTTTCTTCCAGCACTTGCAGCATCGACATGAATGGTGCAATACCTGTACCACCCGCCAGCATCAAGACAGGACGGGTCACAGGGCGCAGGTAGAAGCTACCAAATGGACCAGTAAAGGTCATTTTGTCGCCAGCTTGGGCATTGGCACTCAAGAACTCACTCATTTTACCATTTGGCACGTTACGTACCACAAAGCCGGTTAAACGGTTGCCTGGTTTAGAGCTGAACGAATAAGAACGGGTTTCAGTTGTACCTGGAATACCCACGTTCACATATTGACCGGCAAGGAAGTGAATGTCTGGTTGACCTTCATCTAACTGAATGTCAAAGGTAATGGTCGAGTCAGACAGGTTTTCAACGCGAGCCAAAGTTCCCTGGAATGCATGAATTTCTGTTTTGCAGACTTCAGAAGATGCCTGAATCTGGAACACCGCATCTGACGTTGGTTTGCATTGGCAAGCAAGAATATAGCCTTCAGCTGCTTCTTCTGGCGTTAATGCATCTTCAATATAAGTTTCTTCAGGCATGTCAAACGAACCTGATTCACAAAACGCACGACACGTTCCACAAGCACCATCACGGCAGTCCAAAGGAATATTGATCTTTTGACGGTAAGCTGCATCAGACAGGGTCTCGCCTTGGGCAACAGAAATAAAACGTGTAACGCCATCTTCAAATTGAAGTGCAACATTGTGGTTTGACATGGCTGAATATCCTATATAAATCTTTGTAACTGGACCTTTCAGCCAATTTTCCATCTGGCTGAAAGGTTTTACCTGGCTGTAATAAAAACAGTCTTAAAGGTGATAGATGTCGATAACCTGATTGATGTAATCATTTTTCAGTACCACGTATTTGCTTAAAATTTGTGGTTTATCGCCTGAAAAATCGATTTCATAACGTGACATACCGAAGTAGCTGTAGCTGTTTTTGTAACGGAAACTCAAGGTATTCCAGTTAAAACGTACAGTGACCTTGTCGCCATCACGTTCAACAAGTTCAATATTGCTGATGTTATGGCTGGTACGGGTATCCGGCATGGTTGCAGATGAACGTTCAGTCTTGATACGGAACACACGGTCTTCCAAACCTTGACGGTCTGGATAGTAAATCAACGAGATTTCAGACTGTGGATCTGTAGTCAGTTTGTCGTCGTCATCCCAGGCTGGCATCCAGAAAGACGCAGTAGGGGCATAACAAGTTAACCAGTCATCCCATTGTTCATCATCTAAAAAGCGGGCTTCCTGATACAGGAACTGCGCAATATTTTCTAAAGTGATGTCGCTCATGCGTTTTCTCCTTCAGTAGATGCTGCAATTTCTTTTTCAGTCGCGATGCCTTTTTTGATCAGTTCTAACCAGTACTGGTGCTGAGCCAGGTATAGACCTTCATCTTCAGTTTTAATACCAGACAGTTTTGGTTTTAAA
>NZ_DEZM01000146.1:0-55031 GCF_002364825.1 Acinetobacter sp. UBA3132
AAAGTACGTTTTGCTTCTGCTGCAAATGACTATGCATCAAACCGTTTGATGGATGTAGTGGGCGCACGTGACCGTGACCGTTTCGAATTCCCGTTAGACTTCGAAAAAATGAAAGACATCACTGTACCTGTATTATTGATTCACGGTACTCAAGACGTGGTGATTCCGGTTTCTCGTACTTGGGACATCCTGAACATCGTGCCAAATGCTGATGCACACATCTTCAGTCAATGTGGTCACTGGTCTCAAGTTGAAAAATCAGATGAGTTCAACACTGTGATCAAAAACTACCTGGCTGTACACGGCGTAAAATAAGTCGTACTCAGTTTAAAAAAAGGATGGCTTCGGTCATCCTTTTTTTCTTTCTAAAATATTAGATTTACAGCTGCCAAATGAACACCATTTCATTCAGTGAGTTTTTTAAACATTTTTAATGCTTTTTAGCTATTAATCAGAATTTCAAAAATTAAAAATGGGCCCTAGACTTCTTATTAGACTTAAGTTGTAAAAGAAGCCTAATTTGAGCAAAACTTAAACCTAATAAACCATGGTCGGAGATGTTGGAAGCCATGCTAGACGTGGTCTGTCATAGGAAAAATGAATATAAAATGAAATTTTGATCAGAAAAAATAAAAACAAAAAAGCACACGTATTCTTAGAGGAAATTACGTGTGCTGCTATAAAAATAGAAAATTAATGTGGTTCGTCGCGGTTAATGTCTAGGTAGAATACGCGAGTCAGGAGTTCTAGGAACTTCTTCACTGCGACTGAATTACTATCCTTACGATAGCTAACATAAAGATCTAAAAAGGGAAGCTCTACATCCAGCGGGCGGATCACAGTATTGTTTATGGTCAATGGCGCGATATAGCCTGGCAGGATGGTACAGCCCAAGCCCATACCAATCGAGTTGATATTGAATAGGATATTATCAGCCTTTTGGACAATATTAAATTCAATCCCGTTGGCTTTGGCAAAATCCAGAATAGTATGATGCAGGGTTTGTGACTGTTCTGCAGATGGAATAATAAAATCTATGCCATTCAGTAATTTAACTGAAATTCGGTCGTATTTTGCTAAAGGATGATCCTTCGGTAAAATGAAGATCAATGGCTCACGAATCACAAACTGGCTTTCAATTTCATCACTGTTGAAGTTATGACGGGTAAAGGTCAGATCTAGCTCACCTTTTTTGAGCAGTTTCATCTGTTCAGTGTTATTCAGGCTGAGCAGTTCAATTTTCAGGTCTGGATTTTGAACGCGCAGATTTGGCAGCACATAAGGGAAGATTTTCATCTCTGCTACAGGAACGAAACCAATGCGCAGCATCTGCTGCTTGGCTTGTGATACCTGGCGTGCCATGGCAATCGCTTTATCTGCTTGAGCCAGCGTCAGGCGTGCCTGTTCAAGGAATACAGCACCTTCTTCGGTCAGCTCTACTTTACGTTTGGTTCGGTTGAGTAGCTTTACCCCGACATCTTCTTCCAAATCTTTGATTTGCTGACTAAGTGATGGCTGAGCCGTGTAAAGTTTGAGTGCTGCCTTACTGAAGTTGAGTTCTTCAGCTACAGTAATGAAGTAGCGGAGGTGTCGTAATTCCATATCATCAGCCCGTCGAGTAATCCAAAAAATGTCTTACTATAATTTCAGAAGAGTATAATCTATAAACAACTATGTCGTGAAGATTATTTTGTCATTTAGAAAGTAAATGCCTTGGAGGGAGCGATTAGTGTTTTAATATAAAAATACACGCCTAGAATAATTGCTTAAAACTATTAATTGAAACAAAAAAAATATTTCCCCAAAACCGCCCTAAAATCCATCATCGTTGAAAAGTTGAGTCTATTACTTTGTGCCATAACTGGTCACAGGAGAGCTTTTCATGAGTGGAAAAATTGATGTGCGCGAAATCGACGCTTTAGTCGATGCACAAAATGGACGTATCACGCCATCTATCTATACAGATCCTGACATTTACGAATTAGAACTTGAACGTGTCTTCGGTCGTACATGGTTATTCCTTTGCCATGAAAGCCAAATTCCTAAGGCTGGCGATTTCTTCAATACCTACATGGGTGAAGATCCAATCATCGTGGCACGCCAAAAAGATGGCTCTATCAAAGCATTCTTAAACCAATGCCGTCACCGTTCTATGCGCGTAAGCTTCGCAGACTGTGGTAACACACGTGCGTTCACTTGCCCATACCACGGCTGGTCATACGGTATTGACGGTTCTCTAAAAGACATCCCGCTTGAAGATCGTGCTTACCCACATGGTGCATGTAAAGAGCAATGGGGTCTGGTTGAAGTGAATCGTGTGAAGTCTTACAAAGGCCTGATCTTCGGATGCTGGGATGAAACGACTCCAGATCTAGAAGAATACATGGGCGATATCGCTTGGTACCTGGACGGTGTAGTAGATCGTCGTGAAGGCGGTACTGTGATCGTTGGTGGTGTACACAAATGGGAAATCGAGTGTAACTGGAAATTTGCTGCTGAACAGTTCGCATCTGACCAATACCACGCGTTGTTCTCTCACGCATCTGCAATTCAGGTGCTGGGTGCGAAACCAGACGACGAATCATCTAAGAAATTAGGTGCTGCACAAACTGCTCGTCCAGTTTGGGAAACTGCGAAAGACGCGATCCAATACGGTTCACGCGGTCACGGTTCAGGCTTCTTCTTCACAGAGAAACCAGACGCAAACGTATGGGTTGACGGTGAAGTTGCCAACTACTTCCGTGAAACTTACGAAGAAGTGAAAGAACGCCTAGGTGAAACTCGTGCGCTGCGTCTTGCAGGTCACAACACCATGTTCCCTACATTGTCTTGGTTGAATGGTACTGCGACTCTTCGTGTATGGCACCCACGTGGTCCAAACAAAACTGAAGTTTGGGCATTCTGTATCTGTGATGCGGACGCGCCAGAAGATGTACAGGCAGCATTTGAACGTTCTGCTACTCGTGCTTTCGGTCCTGCTGGTTTCCTAGAGCAAGATGACTCTGAAAACTGGATCGAAATCCAAAAAGTTTTACGTGGTTATAAAGCGCGTCAAAACAAACTCATTATGGAAATGGGTAAAGGCAACGAAAAAGTACGTGAAGATGGTATCCCGGGTATCACCAACTACATCTTCTCTGAAACTGCAGCACGTGGTATGTACCGCCGCTGGGCAGATTTATTGATCCATGAAAAATGGGAAGACGTGGAAAAATCAGCTGACGAATATGAGAAGGAGCTTATGAAATGAGTCAAATCAGCTTAGAACTTCATCACCAAATTAGTCAGTTCCTGTATCGCGAAGCAAAATTGCTAGACGATTGGAAATTCCGCGAATGGTTGGATACGTTAGCTGAAGATATTTCTTACACGCTACGTACCACGCCAAACGCACAAACCCGTGACCGTCGTCGTTCAGTTGAACCACCTACCACTTGGGTGTTTAACGATTCGAAAGACCTTTTAGAACGTCGTGTAGCACGTCTGGAAACCGGTATGGCTTGGGCTGAAGAGCCTCCATCACGTACCACCCACATGGTGAGCAACGTGATCGTAGAGCCAACTGAAGTTGAAGGCGAATACGACGTGTACGTAACCTATTTGCTATATCGTACGCAAAAAGAGAAAGACATTGTCATTTACTGCGGTAAACGTCATGACAAGATCCGTAAAGTTGAAGGCGGCCTCGGCTTCCAGATCTTCAACCGTAAGATCACGCTTGATCAAGCGACATATAGCTCACATAACCTGAGTGTGTTCTTCTAATGAATAAGATTTTTGTTTGCCAAGTTGACGAATTAGACGAAGGCGAAGCGTTAAAAGTAGATTGTGGCGTAAACGGTATCGAAGCGCTGGCTGTATTTAACAATGGCGGTGAATTCTTCGCTATGAACGATAAATGCAGTCATGGTAATGCGTCAATGTCTGAAGGTTACCTTGAAGATGACGGTACTGTTGAATGCCCATTACATTCAGCTCGTTTCTGTTTGAAAACCGGTCAGGCGCTTTGCTTACCAGCAAACGACCCAATTCAAACATTCCCAGTTGTACTTGAAGATGGTGCGTTATACGTAGAGATGGCAGGAGAGTAATCATGGGTTGGCTACAAGGCGAAGTTGCACTGATCACTGGTGGTGGTTCAGGTCTCGGTTGGGCACTGGTAGAACGTTTCCTGGAAGAGGGCGCACAAGTGGCCGTTCTTCAACGTTCACAGTCTAAAGTCGATGCACTGAACGCACATTTTGGTGACCGCGTGCTGGCAATCGCAGGTGATGTGGCCAGCTATGAAGACAACGTCCGTGCTGTTCAAGCGACTGTAGAACGTTACGGTAAACTCGACTGTTTCGTGGGTAATGCCGGTATCTGGGATCACTATGCCGATATCGTCAATACGTCTGGTGAGCAGCTGGAAAAAGCCTTTGATGAAATCATGGGCATTAATACCAAGTCGCTGATCCTGGGTGCCAAAGCAGCGCTAGACGAGCTGATCAAGTCTGAAGGTTCTATCATATTTACTTTGTCTAATTCGGCACTGTACTCCGCTGGCGGAGGCCCTGTATACACTGCATCTAAGCATGCCGGGGTAGGTATTATGAAAGAACTGGCCTACGAGCTTGCGCCTAAAGTACGAGTGAACGCCGTTGCGCCATCAGGTATGAATGTGAATATCAAAGGTGCTGCATCTTTAGGTCAGGAAAATCTTGGCCTGCTCGATGCACGTGATCCTGAGAAAATCGCCCGTGGCATGCCACTGAATTTCTTACCTGAGCCGGAAGATATGACGGGTTCATATGTGCTCTTGGCATCTCGTCAAAATAACCGTCCACTGACTGGTGTTCTGATCAATGCAGAATGTGGTCTGGGGATTCGTGGTTTACGTCAACCACGTGCCGGTTTCTTTGACGAATAAAAATCTAGTCTAAATCAAATAGACTTACCGGCAGCCTCCTCTTGGCTGCCTTCCTTTTAAGGAGTCTCTCATGGCCGTTAAACTTATTTGTGCATCGCACAGTCCTTTAATGGAATTTGCTTCACCGCAAGACAAGGCACAAGAACAAAAAGTTCGTGATGCTTTTGAAAAATTGTCTGCTGAAGTAAAAGCTTACGACCCAACCCTGATCATTACTTTCGGTCCTGACCATTTCAATGGTTTCTTCTATGACCTGATGCCAAGTTTCTGCGTGGGTATCCGTGCAAAAGCAGCAGGTGACTGGGACTACGGTAAAGACAACGACCATATCGATGTACCTGAAGACAAAGCTTTGGGCTTGGTTCGTCGTGTACTCGATGAGGGCGTGGACGTTGCGTATTCTTACCGTATGCAAGCCGACCATGGCGTGACTCAGCCATTGCACTTCCTGTGTGAAGGCAAACTTGATCGTTATCCAACGATTCCAATTTTCATTAATGGTGCTGCAGCACCAATGCCAACGACTAAGCGTACGATCGCTTTAGGCCGTGCTGTAGGTCAATTCATCAAGTCTTTAAACCTTGAAAATGAACGTGTCCTTGTTTTAGGTACAGGTGGTCTGTCTCATGATCCACCAACACCACAAATGGGTTCAGTGCCACCAGAAGTTGAAGAATTCCTGATTGCAGGTCGTAATCCAAGCTCTGAAGCACGTGAAGCACGTCAAGCAAAAATTATTGCAGTCGGTCAAAAATTGGCTGCTGGTGATACCTCTGTTGCCGTTCCACTCAGCCCTGAATGGGATATCGCATTGCTTGAAAAATTCAAGAATGCTGATTTTGCTGCGATGGAAGCAATGACAGAAGCTGAAATCCGTCGTGACGGTGGTCGTGGTGGTCAAGAAGTTCGCTCATGGATGGCTGCATTTGCTGCCTTAAGTGAAATTGGCGAATACGACATGACAACACACTGCTATGAAGACATCAGTGAATGGATTGCAGGCTTCGGTATCGTATCTGCAGAGCTAAAAGGTTAATTTACACATGAGCAACATCGAAACCATCGTGATAGTGGGTGCTGGCCAAGCTGGTGCAAGTGCAATCCTAGAACTTCGTGCTAACAAATTCGAAGGTAAAATCATTCTGATTGGTGATGAAACGCATCTTCCTTATGAGCGTCCGCCACTGTCTAAAGACGTGATTTTGCGTCCTGAAGAAACCAAGATCGAAATTTTGTCAGAAGAAAAACTGGCAGAACTTGGGGTTGAAACCATCCGTGGCAATGGCGTGCAAAAAATTAACGCTGAGGCTAAAACGGTTGAACTTCAAAATGGTGACGTTGTTGCTTATGACAAATTGCTTCTTGCAACAGGTGGTGCGGCACGTCGTTTGCCAAACTTCGATGCACTTGGCAAACACGTTTATACGCTGCGTAACCTTGAAGACTCACAAGCTTTAGTTCCGGTATTACAACCAGGTCGCCGTTTAATCTTAATCGGTGGTGGCGTAATCGGTCTTGAGCTTGCTTCATCTGCACGTTTTAAAGAATGTGAAGTGACCGTGATTGAAATGGGTCCAATGGTGATGGGTCGTTCATCGCCACGCATCCTGAGCGAATTCTTGCTTGAACAGCAAAAATTAGCAGGTGTGGATGTTCGTCTTTCAACTTCAATTGCAGACTGCAAATTGGATGGCGAAGAAATCGTGGTGACATTGGGTGACGGCGAAGAACTTCGTGCAGATGCTGTAGTGTACGGTATTGGGATTGTGCCAAATGCACAGCTTGCGGTTAAAGCAGGTCTAGACGTTGATCTTGCAATTAAAGTCAACGAGAACTGCCAAACCTCAAATCCTGACATTTATGCAGCGGGTGATGTGGCAACTCAACTTCGTAACTGCGGTAACCACCGTCGTGTAGAAACCTGGGAAAATGCCAACCTGCAAGCAGGCATCTTTGCGCGCCATGTGATGGGCGTTGAGCATCCGACTCCAAATCCAGCATGGTTCTGGACAGATCAGTTGGACATCAACTACCAGTTCGTGGGTGACATGGCTGCTGCTGAATGGCAAGTTCGCGGTGAAATCAATCCAGAGCTTCGCGCTGAATCATCATTCGTGATGTTTGGTGTGACTGATGGCGTTATTGTTGGCGGTATTACTGTAAATGCGGCAAAAGAAATGCGTCACCTGAAAAAGCTGATCAGCAAGAATGCAGCGTTTGAAGCAGACAAATATTTAGATCTCAGCCAGGATCTTCGTAAACTTGTGAAATAACTTTGTTTTATTGATAAGTTTACAAAAGGGCAGACCTTGGGCAACTTGGGTCTGCTTTTTTATGAGTATTAAAAAATATTGAAAGATGTAGGGACTTGATTATGATGAGCAGTTATCATGACCTCCAATTTTGATTTTACTTATATAAGTTATAGAGTAGGTGCTTTTACTTTTAAAAGATGAGCCATATATGGCGCAAGGTAACAAAAATCTTTTGAGCATTTGAGGCTACTTCCCTGTATCCCAAAAGCTCGAGCGGCATCCCTGCCACCATCAGTATTGTCGATTGTGGATTTGAACGAGAAGTTAGTTCAATTCTTTCTAAAAAAATTTAATTGAGTCTTTTATGAATTCAAATTCATCTCCCATGCTGGTGACGGCAAGTATTTATGCCTTGCTGGTGCTGATCTGGGCAGCAACGCCACTTGCGATTGTCTGGAGTGTGGCGGAAGTGCATCCCATGTGGGTGCTGATCATCCGTTATTTTGGTGCGTCCCTGATTGCCTTAGCCCTACTTAAAATCATGCGTGATCCGCTGCCATTTGACGCAGTGTCCATGAAAAGTTATTTGGCAGGTAGCTTGAACTTGATTGGCGCACAGCTGTTTATTTATCTTGCTGCCAATTACTTAACTTCAGGTTTGATGGCATTAATTTTTGGCTTGTCACCGCTGATTGCGGGTTTAATCGGTCATGTGATTTTAAAGACTCATAAATTGGTGTGGTTGCAATGGCTCGGTATGGCGGTTGCGGTGAGTGGCTTAACGTTTGTATTTGCCGACTCTGCTGAAAGCAATGTGAATCCTTGGGGCGTGGTACTGATGGTGATTAGTATGATCTCTTATATCAGCTCCATTTTTTGGGTCAAACAAATTAATGCACCACTGAAACCAATGTCACAAGCCACGGGTTCTCTGATTGTTTCAGCGCTAGGTTCCTTGGCATTGATTCCCTTTATTTGGCAACATTTTCCGACTCAAATACCAAGTACCAATGCCATCATTGGGTTTGTCTTTACTATGATTTTGTCGTCCATTGTGGCAATGCTGTGCTACTTCTGGCTGATTCGCCGTTTAGCCGCGTCCACCGTATCCCTCAGTAATGTGATGACGCCAATCATTGCCCTGATTCTCGGTGCAACCCTGAATAACGAAGTGATCAGCAGTCATGCCTTTGCCGGAATTGCCGTGGTGATGTTCGGGATCGTGATGTACTTCTGGAAAGAATGGCGCGAGCAGTATTTTTCTAAATCTTAAAATAGATTGTTCAAGTTAAATTCAGACCTAAAAGGAAGCTTTGGCTTCCTTTTTTATTTTTGCAGTTTTAGATGCAGAATTGGGTAGGGATTACCTTCAGCATCGGTTTCTGAACGGCTGATCATCTCGAAACCATGTTTTAAATAGAAAGCAGTCGCATCAGGATTCTGCTCATTCACATCGACTTCAGTCACACCTAGAGCAAGCGCATGTTGTAATAACTGGCTGCCTATGCCTTTTCTAAATGCCGCAGGAGAGACAAACAGCATTTCCAGTTTGTTGCCTGCAATGCCCATAAAACCCAGAATCTGCTGCTGATGTTCCACATGGAACAATTGCACGTGGGTGAAATAATTATGATCAATAATCTGCTGACGGATCTTTAGGATCTGCGCGTCATTTAGGAAATGATGCGTAGCACGGACGGATTGTTCCCACAATTCTAGGAGCTGAGGATGCCGATCGGCAGAAGTATGGACAATTACAGGCATGAAGATTCCGATTAAAAATGAGAACAACAAAACAATAAACAATTTATCGCAGCAGTTTATTAAGATGCAAAGAGATAAAATGAAAAATCAAATAGATCCATCTGTTTGAGAAAAAAATTAGGACAAATTTGAATGTCGTCTGAATCGAATAAAATTGTGGTATATGCAGCGCTGTTTGGTAATCTGGCAATCGCGCTGGTGAAATTTGTCGCAGCCTATATCACCAACAGTTCTGCCATGCTGAGTGAGGCGATTCACTCGGTTGTTGATACACTGAATGAAATTCTGCTGCTGTATGGTATGAAAAAGGCTGAGCAGCGCCCTGATGCCTTGCATCCTTTCGGCTATGGACGTGAACTGTACTTCTGGGCCTTTATCGTGGCCTTGATGGTCTTTGCTCTAGGTGCCATTGTGTCGATCTATCAGGGCATCCAGCACATTATTCATCCTGAAGAAATGCAGGATCCGATGATCAACTACGTGGTGCTCGGTATTGCCATTCTATGTGAAGGTTTTTCATGGTTTGTCGCATTGAAAACATTCCGAAAAATGAAAGGGAAAATGGGCTATTTTGAAGCCTTTAGACGCAGCAAAGACCCAACAACCTTTACCGTGTTATTTGAAGATACAGCTGCATTGATCGGTCTGTTTATTGCCTTGACCGGTATCTTCCTGGCACATCAACTGAATATTCCTGAGCTGGATGGCGCAGCTTCAATTCTGATTGGTGTTGTGCTGGCGGTATCGGCCTGGTTGCTGGCACGTGAAACCAAAGGCTTATTGCTAGGTGAAACAGCAGATCCTAGACTGCGTGAAAATGTACTTAACATTGCCCAGCAGGATACTGCGGTCTATAGCGCCAATGGGGTGCTGACTGAGCAAATGGGCGCGCATCAGGTGATTGCCTCCTTAAGTCTGGAATTCAAAGACGATCTGACTTCTGATGAAATCGAAGCTTGCGTCAACCGGATTGAAGCGCAGATTAAACAGCTACACCCGGAAATTATTACCCTGTTTGTGAAACCTCAAACCAAAGCGGTATGGCTGGAACGTACCCAGGGACGTGTATAAAAAAGCTATTTTTTTAATTGATATGGATAGAAAATATCTTCAAATAGCAGCCTTTTAAACTGCATATTCAGATCACTGTTTTAAATAGGCGCAGCGGCGTTTGCTTTTGCCAATAACATCCCTAAAGACAACAGTAGGCAGACACAAAAGTGCGTCTTGAACTAAAAAATCTCAAGATTCAAATCAATCTTTGTAATGATTGATAGACTCATGTTGTCGCTGGAGCGCCTTTCTTACATCTATGTTCTATAACTTTAGTCGAATAACAAAAGCAATCTTGAAGATGGTTTAATTTTCATCAACTCACCAGTTCTCTGCAATTTCCCCTAGAAAATTGCAAAAAATAAATAATGAATGAATTTACAAGCTTTTAGATAGAAGAAAACGATGGTTTGTATTCATAAAAATTGTTTTAGCTTGTCACATAAAAGGGGTATGTTGAAGTAAATAAGATGTTTAAACAGTTCAGATCAAACAGACTTTATAAAGTTTTGGAGCTACAAAATGACACAAGATTTGCAAGCATCCGGCTGCCCATTTCATCAAAAACACGAAGGTACAGCGGCAAGCAATGCCAGCTCACACAATACGGACTGGTGGCCAAATGCGCTTAACCTCGACATTCTTTCTCAACACGATAGAAAAACCAATCCTTTTGATCCCGACTTTGATTATAAAGCAGCATTTAATTCCCTTGACCTTGAAGCAGTAAAACAAGACCTGCGTGAACTGATCACGACCAGCCAGGCATGGTGGCCAGCAGATTATGGCAGCTATATTGGTATGTTTGTTCGTACTGCCTGGCACCTGGCAGGTTCTTACCGTAAGCAGGATGGACGTGGTGGTGCCAATACGGGTAATCAGCGTTTTGCACCGTTGAACAGCTGGCCCGATAATGTCAATACCGATAAAGGCCGTCGTCTGTTATGGCCGATCAAGAAAAAATACGGTAACAAGCTCTCTTGGGGTGACCTGATTATCCTCGCAGGGACAGTGGCCTATGAAGTTGCAGGTTTGAAAACTTTCGGTTTTGCTGGTGGTCGTGAAGATATCTGGCATCCTGAAAAAGATGTGTACTGGGGTGATGAACGCCAATGGTTGGCACCGACCGAAAGCCGTTATGAAAATAACCAAGATCGTTCAACGCTAGAAAATCCTCTTGCTGCGGTGCAAATGGGTCTGATCTATGTCAATCCTGAAGGAGTGGATGGTGTACAGGATCCTTTACGTACGGCACAGGATATGCGTGTCACTTTCGACCGTATGGGCATGAATGACGAAGAAACAGTTGCCTTGACCGCAGGTGGTCATACCGTAGGTAAGTCACACGGTAATGGTAAAGCAGATTTGCTTGGACCAGATGTTGAAAGCGCAGATATCGAATTTCAGGGCTTGGGCTGGCATAACCCGGAAGGGACTGGTAACGCGGCGAATACTATGGTCAGTGGTCTGGAAGGTGCCTGGACCACCAACCCAACCAAATGGGACAATGAATTCTTCTATCTGCTGCTCAACTATGAATGGGAAAAAACTGTTAGCCCGGCAGGCGGGAAACAGTGGGAACCGATTAACATCAAGGAAGAAGACAAACCATTTGATGCACATGATACCAGTGTACGCCGTAATCCGATGATGACCGACGCTGACATGGCACTGAAAATTGATCCGAAATACCGTAAAATTTCCGAGCGTTTCTACCGAGATCCGGCTTATTTCTCTGAAGTATTTGCACGCGCATGGTTTAAACTGACCCACCGTGATATGGGGCCAAAATCCCGTTATCTTGGCCCAGACGTACCAGCTGAAGATCTGATCTGGCAGGACCCAATTCCAAAAGTGGACTACACCTTGTCTGAGGCTGAAATTGAGGAACTCAAAGCAAAATTACTGATTAGTGGTTTAACCCCAACCGAACTGATCAATACGGCTTGGGATAGTGCACGTACTTACCGTGGTTCGGACTATCGTGGTGGTGCCAATGGAGCGCGTATCCGTCTAGAGCCACAACGTCAATGGGAAGGGAATGAACCGGAACGCCTGAATAAAGTATTGAACAAACTTGAAGAGATTCAGGCGGGTCTTGAGAAGAAAGTCAGCATTGCCGATCTGATTGTATTGGGCGGTAGCGCAGCAATTGAACAGGCAGCCAAAGCAGCAGGTGTAAATATCAAGGTGCCATTTACACCAGGCCGTGGCGATGCATCTCAGGAACAGACGGATGCCTATTCATTTGAAGACCTGTTACCGAAATATGATGGTTTCCGTAACTGGCTAAAAGATGAATATGTGGTTCAGGCTGAAGAGCTGCTAGTCGATCGTGCACAACTGTTAGGGCTGACTGCACCTGAGATGACTGCGCTAGTTGGGGGGATGCGTGTACTCGGAACCAACTATGGTGGTGCGCCAGAAGGTGTCCTTACCAACAATGTTGGTGTCTTAAGCAATGACTTCTTTGTGAACCTGACGGATATGAACTATCAATGGAAAGCAACTGGCCGTAACCAGTATGACATTGTTGAACGTGCGACAGGTGTGAAGAAATGGACTGCAACACGGGTAGACTTGGTCTTTGGTTCGAATTCGATTCTTCGTGCTTATGCAGAAGTATATGCTCAGGATGACAATAAAGAAAAATTCGTGCGTGACTTTGTCAAGGCATGGGTCAAAGTTATGAATGCAGACCGTTTTGATGTGAAGCGATAATTTTTCGATCTTGAAATAGGAAACCGGTCGTAGGGCCGGTTTTTTATTACCTGAATTTTTATTGGTTGATCAGTTCATAGAACGACCAGTCATGAAAAATAGATGGTCTTACTGAAAACTTAATAGGTATTTGCCACTTTTTCTCTATACTGGACTGAAAACCACACAACAAAAATTAAGATTAAGGAAGAGAAGATGAACACATGGACAACCCATCAGATCAGCAATCAGTTTGATGAAAAACAGGACTATAACCTGTTTGCAACTGATACCACTTTGCAGGAAATTTTGCAGAGCTATGGTAGTCAGGATCAGACAATTTTAAATGAAATGGGGCAGGTGGTAGGTTCATCAGAATATTATCAATATGCCGATCTGGCAAACCGACATACGCCTATTCTGCATGCTTTTGATGCCAGGGGGCGCCGTCGTGATTACATTGAATTTCATCCTGCATGGCATCAATGGATGCGCATCAATCGTCAGTTTGATAGTCATGCACATCCTTTTAATCAGGCTGAATCAAAATCTAAATGGGTCGACTGGGCAGCACGGTTTTACCTGAGTGGACAGGTAGAATGTGGCAGTCTGTGCCCAACTTCGATGACCCTTGGCAGTATTCCCTTGATCCAGCGTGAACCGGAACTTTGGGCCAAAATCGGCGATAAATTATTATCTACTGAATACGATAAACGTGATCTGCCGATTGCCCAAAAAAAATCAATCTGGCTGGGTATGGGGATGACTGAAAAGCAGGGCGGTTCCGACGTTCGGGCGAATGAAACCTTTGCCGTGCCCATCGGCGAATCAGGTCGAGGGCAGGCTTATCTGCTGACCGGCCATAAATGGTTTTTTTCAGCACCGATGTGTGATGCCCATCTGGTCGTGGCGAAAACTGAACAGGATGGTCTGGCCTGTTTCTTTGTTCCACGTTGGCGTGAAGATGGAACCAAGAATAATATTCATGTACAGCGACTCAAAGACAAAGTTGGGAATCGTAGCAATTCCAGCTCGGAAGTTGAGTTTCAGGAAGCTTGGGGCATCATGATCGGTGAAGCAGGACGGGGTATCCCAACTATTATTGAAATGGCGAACTACACCCGTCTGACCTGCTCGGTTGGCAGTACTGCGATGTTACGTCAGGCGCTGGTGCAATGTCTGGCCTATACCCGACAGCGTAAGGCTTTTGGCAAGCATCTGGCAGCACAGCCCTTAATGCAGGCAGTGCTGGTTGATCTGGCACTGGAAACAGAAGCGGCAATACAGCTGAGTTTCTATCTGGCTTCCTGTTATGAAAATGATAATGCCTTGTCACTGGCCTGGAAGCGGATTATGACCCCGGCTTCCAAGTTCTGGATCTGCAAACGCGCCGTAGAGCTGACCGGTGAAACCATGGAAATCTTTGGTGGTAATGGCTATGTCGATAATGGCATCATGGCACGAATTTTCAAAGAAGCTCCGGTGAATACCATTTGGGAAGGCTCAGGCAATGTCATGTGTCTGGATGTACTGCGTGCCATTGGTCGTGAACCGGAATCGATTGACATACTGTTTCAGGATCTGGCTGCTACTGCAATACAGGATGAAATACTGAAACAGGAACTTCAAACGCTGTTTAAACTGTTCCAGCAGCCTGCAGATGAACTGCAATTTATGGGGCGCAGTCTGGTCAGCCGTTTAACTCTTTTAGCTCAAGCTGTATTACTGAAGCGTCATGCACCTGAATTTATTTTTAATGCATTTATTCAGACCCGATACAGCAAGTTTCATGGACGAGTAGTAGGTATGATGAGTGCCAAGCAAGTAGATGTAGAAAGGATTTTGGAACGGGCTTTAGCTCAAGACTCATCTTCATAAAATATTAAAAAGGAGGAGAGAATAGCTTCTTGTTAAAAGTTATTCTCAAATCCTGAAAATATTGAAAACCACTTGAAATATACTGAATAGAGCGCAATATATGCACAGTGTAAATTCAGATGCTATGTTAAAAAATGGGTGAAAAGATGGCAAAGAAAAAGCAGCTGCCAGAAGCAGTGATACATAACTTTGTGGCCAAACACATGCATGAGGTCAACAAAAGCCAGGTGTTTACAGACCGCAAAAAAGATGCAAAACGTGGCTATAGCAAGCACAAAAAAGGGAGATACTCAAATGACTATCTCCCTTTTTATTTATGGCAGTTTTGCTAAATTTAACGGCCTAAGCTCCCACGATTCGGGTCGCGCCTTTCACCATATCTCCCAGACCATGCGTGCGGAAATAATGTTCCATCCAGCTTTTTACGACCAGCGGATTATCCAGTTTCAGCACATGTTCCAATAAGTCCTGAGCATCCGGCATTGGGACATGACAAATCGTCTTACGCACCCGCAAAATATTACTTGAACTCATTGACAGGGTATTAAAGCCCATGGCCATCAGCAGCACAGCCGAGATCGGATCACCTGCCATTTCTCCGCAGATACTGATCGGTTTTTCATTACGATGACAATCCTGTACCAAACGGGTCAGGGCACGCAAAACGGCAGGGTGCAAATGCGAATAAACGTTGGCGACACGCGGGTTATTACGATCCACTGCCAGTAAATATTGGGTCAAGTCATTAGAGCCGACCGAGAAGAAGTCGACAAATTCAGAAAATTCATCAATCTGATACAGGACACTCGGCACTTCTAGCATGATACCAATTTTAGGCTTGGTGATCTTGACCTGTTCTTCTTCCTGGACTGCAACCCAGTCACGTTCCAGCAAATATAGTGCTTCTTCTACTTCGCTGACACTGGTGATCATTGGTAGCAGGATATGTAGATTATTCAGTCCAATACTGGCTTTTAACATCGCACGAATTTGCGAAGAGAAAATTTCTGGATGATCGAGGGTAAAACGAATCCCGCGCCAGCCCAATGCCGAATTTTCTTCTTCAATCGAGAAATATGGCAGGTCTTTATCTGCCCCAATATCGAGGGTACGCATCACCACCGGTTTGTTGGCGAAATGAGTAAGTTGCTGGCGGTAAATGGCACGCTGTTCTTCTTCACCCGGGAAGCGGTCTCGCAGCATAAAGGGAATTTCAGAACGGTATAAACCGACGCCTTTGGCACCGCGCTGTACACCGCGTACCACATCAATCATCAAGCCTGTATTCACGAACAAGCGTACAGCCACACCATCTGGGGTAATCGCATCCTTGGTTTCATACTGACGCAGATCTTTGGCGAGCTGTTCTTCTTCTTTCTGAATTTCTTTATAACGGGTACGCAGACGACGTGGCGGATTGATAAATACCCGACCCTGATGCGCATCAACAATCATTTCGACATCATCAAGGGTATTGATAGGTAATTCGGTCACACCCACTACGGTCGGAATGCCGAGTGCACGCGCGACAATCACCATATGTGAATTCATTGCACCTTCAGTGGTGACAATCGCTGCAATTTTATCAACGGGTAATTCTACCAGCGCTGCGGTCGAGATTTCCTCGCCAATCAGGATGCTTTCATCGGTCAGTTCACGATGGCTTTCATCAGCTTCCTGTAATTTAGCCAGAATCCGGCGGCCTAAATCTTTCAGGTCAGCAACACGTTCACGTAAATAGTCATCTTCCATCTGGGCAAACTGCGCCACATGGTTTTCAATGACAATTCGTACTGCTCCTTGCGCCCAGTGACCTTCACGGATCAGTTCCTTGATTTCAGCTGGCAGGGCATTTTCGTCCAGCATACGCAGGAACACACTGAACAGTGCACGTTCCTCAGCCATGAGAGCATCCTGCATCTTGTCATCGAGAGACTGGATTTCCTCACGTACGGAATTTAGCGCGTTGTCGAGCAGGGAAAGCTCTTCGCTGATGTCATCCGCTTCACGATCCGGAACAGCACCCAGATCCGCAGGCGGATAAAGAATCACGGCACGACCTAGAGCAATACCACCTGAACCTGATACGCCCTGGAAGGTTTTATAAGCAGGCAGATTGCTAGGTTTGCGGAACACGTCAATATTGCCGACTGCATGGGCATGAGCAATCACACCAGAGAGCTGAGCACAGAGCGTCACTAAGAAGGATTCAGCAGCTTCTGAGAAATCCTGAGGTTCTTTATTCTGAACAACAAGAACGCCCATGACCTTACGGCGGTACATGACCGGAACGCCAAGGAAAGAGTTATAAATTTCTTCCCCCGTTTCAGGTAGATAAAGGAAGCGTTCATGTTTCGGAGCATTGTCGAGGTTGACGATTTCCTCGCGCTGTCCGACCAGCCCCACCAGACCTTCACCAGTTTGCAGCGACACATGGCCCACTGCTTCAGGTTTTAGGCCCTTAGATGCCATCAGTAGATAGCGCTGGTTGCGCTCATCCAGCAGATAAATGGAGCAGACGTCGACCTGCATCGCCTGAGCTACCTGATTAACCATAATGTCGAGCGATTCATGCAAACTGGCTGACGCATTGATCTCTTGAACAATACGTCTCAGGGTCTCCAGTTGCATATTCGACATTCGCGCTGCTCCTTCGTAATTTAGGGTCCGGTATCTTCTTTATTTATAACAATAACTGCCTAAAAAATCTGCATATTTATGCAATTCTTAAGGTTTTTCCTTGGGAAGTTGCTGACACAGTTCTACCATGGCCTTGCGGTATACGTCACGTTTAAAATTCACGACCTGACCGAGCGGGTACCAGTAACTGACCCACTGCCATTGATCAAATTCGGGCGGGTCAGACAGATCAAGCTGAATGTTCTGTACTGACGCCGTCAATTTGAGTAAAAACCACTTTTGTTTCTGGCCGATACACACCGGATCTGAATCCGTACGAATGTACCGGTGCGGCAAACGATAACGCAGCCAGCCTTTGGTTTGCGCTATAATTTGGACATGTTCGGGCAGTAAGCCGACTTCTTCTCTCAGCTCACGGTAGAGTGCCTGCTCAGGGGTTTCTCCATATTGGATACCTCCTTGTGGAAATTGCCATGCATTGTGTCCAATGCGCTTCGCCCATAAAACCTGTCCAGCATCGTTTGCCAAAATGATCCCGACATTCGGTCGGAAACCTTCAGAGTCGATCATTTGGCACCTAATATTGTGTAATTTATGCCTTTGCCCTCGGGGATTTTTATTTCTGTATCCAGCACGAAAAAAGCAAAGTTTAAAAATGTTAAAATTGCTATGATCTTAACGAATTTCTATCGACTAGCGGAGATAGATTTACAATTTTTTTCTTAAATTTCAGTTTTTACGAGTATTTTCATGAAATTGGCGCTATTTGATCTCGATCACACCTTGTTAAATACAGATTCGGATCATTCTTGGGGAGAGTTCTTGGTCAACGAGGGCCTGGTTGACCCTGTTCATCACCGTGCCATGAATGACAAGTTCTATGAAGATTATAAAAAAGGTCAGCTGGACCCCTATGCCTATAATGAATTTGTCTTTGAATTTTTAACCAAACATGACAATGATTATCTGACTGAACTACATCAACTCTTCATGCAAAAAGTCATTCGTCCGCAAATGCGTCCAGAAGGTTTTAAGGCAATTGAACGTCACCGTGAAGCAAGACATGAATTGGTCGGTATTACCGCAACTTCTGACTTTATTACTGCGCCAATTTTCCGTGAATTTGGCATTAATGAAATTATCGCGACGAATGCTGAAATTGTTGATGGTAAATATACCGGTAAAGTGATCAATACTGCCTGTTACCAGAAAGGCAAACTGATCCGCCTGGAACAGTGGCTGGAAGGCCGTGATGTGACCGAGTCCTGGGCCTATTCGGATTCAATCAATGACCGTTTCTTGCTGGAACATGCTGATCATGCCATTGCAGTCAATCCGGATGATCGTTTAGAAGCACTGGCGAAAGAGCAGGGCTGGGAAATTCAGGACTGGTCGATTTAATCATCTGAAGCGAGCAAATCTGTGAAGCACAACCCAGGTTGTGCTTTTTTATGTGCACAGATTCAAGGTGAAAAATAAACTATTGTCACACTCGCTCACTGCAGCTCATGCTAAGCTTAACTTGCATAATGAGAATAAGGGAAACTCAGAGGTAGTTGAAATGAATAAAGTAAGACCACGCATGACGCACCTATTTGAACAGTTGGGCCTGGATGCCAGTGAGGAAGGAATTGCAACCTTCATTAACGATCATCAGCTGCATAAGGATTTTAATCTGCTGGATGCACCCTACTGGTCTGAGGCACAGCGCCAGTTTCTCGCTGAAAAGATTGCGTCTGATGGTGAATGGGCCATCGTGGTAGACCAACTGAATGAATCCCTGCATGAGGATGCGACCATCGAAATCTGAATGTATCTTAAAACCAAAAGCCAGTCTGATGACTGGCTTTTTATTTGATTTTGGCATCTTAACGTATGCGTTTCCATAAAGTGACCTGTGACAGGGTATGCTGATATTTACGCGCTGTTTCACGGATCACAAAAGGAATATCTATAGGTTCAGCCAGCATTTCAAAATGTGGACTCAATAATTCCTGTATTCCATCTAAGGTCGTACAATTTTCTCCAGCCCGCTGAAAACCGCCCAGCCATTCACTACGCGCGGTATGTTCGTCCAGCCAGGTATAAGGTGAAGCCAGCATCAGAATACCGCCAATATTCAGTCGCTGATGAATCTCGTGCAAAAAGGCTTTAGGGTGGTGCAGCCGGTCAATCAGATTGGCTGCCAGAATGAAATCATATTCCTTAAATTGCGGTTTTAGATTACAGGCATCCGCCTGATAAAACTCGACCTTGTGAGCAACCTGATCAAGTCCAGTCTCTTGCAGTGAACAGGATTTATATTCGACCAGTTCACCTTCAACCGGAATGGTATAACCTAAAGTTGCACCTTGCGCTAAGGCTATACCTTGCTGAATAAAACGTGCCGAGAAATCTAGACCTGTTACCTGTTCAAAATGCTGCGCCAGTTCAAAGCTGGCGCGTCCTGTGGCACAGCCAAGATCAAGTGCCTTTTTTCTGGCAGTTTCTACAAAATAAGGCTGGGCGAGGATAATGAGAGACCTGGCAAAATTCGGAACGCCCAAATACTCCTGACCATACTGAAATTCCAGATACTGCGAAATCAGTTCATCTGTCTGATAATGTGAATGATAAGGTGAAACTGGTTCATCTGATCCAGCCACATAGCGAAAACCCGCATGCTGGAAAAAGTGTCGTCTAAAGGCATAGCGGGAACTATGCAAAGCTTCATTACCCCCCGAAATCCAGGAACCGCCTTTAATCAGATTATGCCGATCATCGAAGGTTGGGGTACTAAAGTCATCATAAATTGGATGGACCTGAAAACCTTCAAAGGGATAGATTGCAGTTTCAGTCCATTGCCAGACATTGCCTTGTACATCATAAAACTCGCCTTGCTGGAACTGATATACCGGACAAGGATTAGGTGCATGTTGCAAGGCAATATTGGCTTCTAAAGGCAGCAGTCGTTTAGGATCCAGGCCGACATGGTCATACAGCCGATACCATTCATCTTCGTTCGGCAAACGGATTGATTCACCGGTTTGTAGTGATTTCCAGTTACAAAAGGCTTTAGCTTCGTGGTAATTCACCTCGACTGGCCAATCCCACGGCATTGGAATTTCTTCCAGCATGATACGTAAATGCCAGCCATCCTCTTTTTTAGTCCAGAAGCTTGGATGTTGCGCTTCAATAAATTCCAGCCAGGCTTTACCTTCTTCACTCCAGTATTCTGACTGCTGATAACCATCAGCTTCGACAAAGTTGAAAAATTCCTGATTGGACACCAGAAATTGTGATGCCTGAAACTCGTTGATTTCAGCTTCATGCAGACCGTATTCATTGTCCCAGCCATAATATGGGTCAGTGAAATTTTTATTCAGTCGAACCGTTCCCGCAGGAACAGGAAGAAGCTGATTTTCTGGTGCAGGGCCAGTCAGGATTCGAGCATGCCATAGTGGATGATTTTGCACATATTGCAGTTGATGTTGTCGAATCAATACTGACGAAGTTTCCAGATGGATCCGTTCATGTTCAATGCTCATCAGGATCGACCACCATGGACTCTGCCAGTTGAGAGGGAGTTCTAGAGGTGCATTTTCTATGATCTTCAGTACCAAGGCTCGTACCCGGTGCCGATACGCTTTTACTTCACTGACTTCAGGCCAGTCATAATTCTGATCATCCAGATCGTCCCAGCTCATCTCATCTACACCGATGGCAAAGATACTTTCCATATGTGGATTCAGCTGTTGAGGAATCAGTTTGCTAAGCAGCAGTTTATTGACAAAAAAGGTAGCAGTATGACCGAAATAGAAAATCAGCGGATGACGCAGGCTAATCGGTTTGACATAAAATGCTTCTTTATTGCGCAGACAGTCAAACAGGGATTCATAGGTGTCAAAGGTATTCAGGAAATATTCACGAATCACATGGCGCGCTGTGGAAATGTCTTCAAAGTTTAAATTAGGTGTTGGAAGCAGGCGAATTTTGCCCTGTTGCCAAGGGCTGTCGTCTGCTAAATATGTAGGTGACTTACTATTTGGCTGGTTAGGTTTAAATAAGGTTGAATCGGGCTGCATCCATCAGACTCCATTAAGAATTTTAAGATATTCCACTGGTAAGTCCGCGCAGGGAATATCTTAAACTTAATGCAAAGCAGGATGCAGTTGTTGCTCATTTAGGTAACAAAATGCTGCGAATTGAATCCATCGCAGCCTCTTATTTTAAAAATGAAGCAACTTAGAGTTTAGGCTGTTGCATTAACTCAACCAGGGCCTGTGCAGCTTTGGACTGGGTACGTCCCGGATGCCAGACCATGCCAAGCTGGCGATTCATTTCCAGAGGAATATCCAGCTGTTGCAAGTCATGATTTACAAGAGTTTGTGGTAGTACTGACCAGCCCAGACCAATGGAAACCAACATGCGGATCGATTCGAGTGGATTATTACTCATGGTGATTTTTGGTTTGACGCCACGTTTCTCAAACTCTGCCATGGTAATTTGCGTGGTATAGGTTTGTGCAGACGGTAACAGGCTCGGGTAATGCACCAGATCTTCCAGTGACAGATTCTTCTGCTGGGCCAATGGATGAAATGGAGCAACTACAAACACCAATGGATCGTTCCAGATAGTCACATAGTTCAGCCGTTCATCGCCATGTGGAGGTAAAGTCAGGAAAGCCAGTTCCAAGTCACCGGCAATCACCTGTTCATGCGCCTGTTCAGAATCGACAAAGTGCACATCCAGGGTCACATCCGGATATTGCAGTACATACTGACGCAAATGTGCTGGAAGGTGATGCAGACCAATATGATGACTGGTACCAATTTTCAGTTTGCCCTGAATCTGGCCTTGTTCATGACTGAGGGTATGATGAATATCGCCCAGTTCATTCAGCCAGTTTTTCACTTTCGGTAACAGCGAATGCGCGGCATGGGTTGCTTGTACACCACGACCCGCTGATTCAAACAGCTTGACTCCAAAATACTCTTCCAGACTATGAATCCGTTTGGTCACGGCGGGTTGAGTAATAAAAAGCTGATCTGCTGCCAGAGAAATTGATCCAGTTTCCATGACTTTTACAAAGGCTTCAAAGGCTGCGAGATTCATCTTAATCACCTATAAAGATTTTTTATGCGTATCTCTATTGTTGTAATATTTTAAGAATAAATCAAAGGAAAAGTTGTATCTATTGCTGTAAAATCCGACATTCATTGATTGCTAATACAATAGATCGATGGAAATGGCGGCTTGAACCCAGAAAAATATTTTATAAAAATCGGATATGCATCAATAAAAAAAGCCACCGAGGGTAAGCGGTGGCAAAACGAGGAATAAGGACAGAAAAGAATTTAGGCTGTGATTTCCTCATTATTGTTCTGTTCAGATTTAGCCTCCCAGGCTTTTTCGTGGAAGAAGAAAGCAACAGCCTGAACAGTCGGTTCTAATAAACTTAATGCAATTGCCATGGCTAAACTACCCGTCACAAAATAACCGACTAACATGGCTACCGTGATGTGCATGATGTAGTAGCTCAAGGTTTTCTTGAACATACGCTGATTATCTACAACAAATTTTTGAACGTGTGCCATGTCGATATTCCTCAAAAAATAAATTCAATGTTTCTGTATGAATAAATAATAATAATTCTCATTTAATTTGTAAAAACGTATATTTTGCAAAAAATGATCGGAAAATTAGATTAAATAAAAATCAATATCGGTATGTTTAGAATCCAATTTTAAAGATTCCAAAAAGTTTATTAACTAATAAAAATGATAAATTAGATTTATGTGAACGCAGCGATATAATCAAAATTAGAGATAGAATTTACCCAGTCCAGTGGAGTACATCGACATGGCAGGCGAGACCCAAACAGCAAAAACATTATACGATAAGTTATGGGATGACCATTTAGTAAAACAGCGTGACGATGGTTCAGTTTTACTTTATATCGACCGTCATTTATTGCATGAAGTTACTTCTCCGCAAGCATTCGAAGGCTTACAACTGGCGGGTCGTAAACCATGGCGTTTAAGCGCGAACGTGGCGACGCCAGACCATAACGTACCGACTTCTACCAAAGAACGTTCAGAAGGTATTTCTGGGATTGAAGATGAAACTTCACGTATCCAGGTACAAACCTTAGATGACAACTGTAAAACCTTTAATGTGGTGCAGTTTGACATTAATGATGTTCGCCAAGGTATTGCACATGTTGTGGGTCCAGAACAGGGTTTGACCTTGCCAGGCATGACGGTGGTATGTGGTGACTCACATACTGCAACGCATGGTGCTTTCGGCTGTTTGGCACATGGTATCGGAACTTCTGAAGTTGAACATGTATTGGCAACCCAATGCCTGGTTCAAAAGAAAATGAAAAACATGCTGGTGCGCGTTGACGGTAAACTGGGTCAAGGCATAACTCCAAAAGACGTGGTTTTAGCCATTATTGGCAAAATCGGGACTGCGGGCGGTACAGGCCATGCCATCGAATTTGGCGGTCAGGTCTTCCGCGACATGTCGATCGAAGGCCGTATGACTGTATGTAATATGGCGATCGAAGGCGGTGCCCGTGTTGGTATGGTCGCAGTCGATGATAAAACCATTGAATATGTGAAGAACCGTCCATATGCACCGAAAGGTGAGCAGTGGGATCAAGCAGTTGCTTACTGGAATACCTTGCATTCTGATGAAGGCGCACACTTTGATACCGTTGTGGTATTACAAGGTGAAGAGATTGAGCCACAGGTATCTTGGGGTACTTCTCCTGAAATGGTGATTCCAGTCTCTCAAGCAGTTCCAACGTTGGAACAAGCCAAAGATGACGTACAACGCAATGACTGGACACGTGCTTATCAATACATGGGTTTAACTGCTGGTCAGGCCTTGTCTGATATCCGGTTAGACCGTGTATTTATCGGCTCTTGTACCAATTCACGTATTGAAGATATTCGTGCTGCGGCTGAAGTGGCGAAAGGTAAAAAGGTTGCACCGAGCATTAAACAGGCGATGGTCGTTCCAGGTTCTGGTTTGGTCAAAGCACAAGCTGAAGCTGAAGGTTTAGATAAAATCCTGATTGAAGCAGGCTTTGAATGGCGTGAGCCGGGTTGTTCAATGTGTTTGGCCATGAACGCTGATAAGTTACAGCCGGGCGAGCATTGTGCATCTACCTCGAACCGTAACTTCGAAGGTCGTCAGGGCAATGGCGGTCGTACCCATTTGGTGAGCCCAGCAATGGCAGCAGCAGCAGCAATTGCCGGTCACTTTGTTGATGTACGTTCATTCTAATCGGCTAATAGGAGCAAAGACATGAAAGCTTATACCGTTGAACAAGGTATCGTTGCACCATTAGACCGTGCCAATGTAGATACCGACTTAATTATTCCAAAACAGTTTTTAAAATCGATCAAACGTACCGGTTTTGGTGAAAATTTATTTGATGAATTGCGTTACCTGGATGAAGGTTATTTAGGTCAGGATAATTCAAAACGTCCCTTAAACCCTGATTTTGAGTTAAACAAACCACGTTACCAAGGTGCATCAATTTTAATTTCACGTGCAAACTTCGGTTGTGGTTCAAGCCGCGAGCATGCGCCATGGGCATTGAATGAATACGGTTTCCGTACCGTCATTGCACCAAGCTATGCGGATATTTTCTTCAATAACAGCTTTAAAAACGGCATGTTGCCAGTAATTCTGCCTGAAGAAATTGTTGACCAGTTATTTAAAGAATGTGCTGCGACTGAAGGTTATCAGTTAACAATTGATCTTGCAGCGCAAGAAGTACGCACACCATCTGGTGAAAGTTTCAAGTTTGAAGTTGATCCATTCCGCAAGCATTGTCTTTTAAACGGTTTGGATGACATCGGTTTAACTTTGCAGGATGCCGATGCGATTCGTGCTTATGAAGAAAAAACCAAACAATCGCGCCCTTGGGTATTTGCAGAAATTAGTGGCTAAATCTAGTTAAATTGTCATAGCGGGAAAGTCTAACCCTTGCTAATATCGTGAAATCATGGAAATTTCGTTTGGGTTAGACATTCAGCATGGCCAGCTATTGGAAACAGTTATTTGCATTGGGTACGGTTTCGATGTTAATGACAGCATGTCAGACCATCGATACGATACAGTTGAAGAAATTGACAGATTCGGCTGTAAATAGTTCAGATGCCCTGATTTATTGTTCAGGTACCCACGATTGTAATTTTGAACGTATGGATGATATCAAGATCATCAATGCTGAAAAACGACATGTGGAGAGTGAAGCGCTCAAGCTCAAGCTTGTGCGTTTACAAGCAAAAAGCCTGAAAGAGCCTAATCCGGTTTACCTGTCGGTACCCGCGGGGCAGCATGAACTGGTAGTACGCTTTTATCCGATTAGTCCGGATAAGGCCGAAGTTCTACATGTATTCCAGAACTTTCAGGCCAAGCATAAGTACACCTTTAAGATGTATCGTCAGCGCTCGACTCGAAACACCAGCTTATTGCAGGCCTCTGCACCGGATCCACTGTGTGTAGATCTATTGCAAAACACCAAAATAATTCGACGCTTCTGCAAGCCATACAATGTTGAAACTGGCATTGCCGAGTTTGTAGAACAGAAAATTTAACCCAGTCAGCGAAATGCTGACTTTATAAATGGAATATCTCATGTCTAAACAAATTTTGATTTTAGCTGGTGACGGCATCGGTCCTGAAATTGTGAAAGCAGCAGAGCAAGTGCTGACTCGCGTAAATGAAAAATTTAATTTAGATCTAAGCTGGGAACATGGCCTGTTAGGTGGTGCTGCGATTGATGCACATGGTGCACCTTATCCAGATGTGACGTCTGAGCAGGCAAAAAAAGCTGATGCAATTCTGCTTGGCGCTGTGGGTGGTCCTAAATGGGATACGATTGAACGCTCAATTCGTCCTGAACGTGGTCTGTTAAAATTGCGTAGTGAACTGAACCTGTTCGCGAACCTGCGTCCGGCGATTCTCTATCCGCAACTTGCTGATGCGTCTAGCCTGAAACCTGAAATTGTAGCTGGTCTGGATATCCTGATCGTACGTGAATTGACAGGTGGTATCTACTTCGGTCAACCACGTGGTATCCGTGAATTGGAAAATGGTGAAAAACAAGGTTTTAACACTGATGTGTATTCAGAGTCTGAAATCAAGCGTATTGCCAAAGTTGCATTTGAACTTGCCGGTCTGCGTGGCGGTAAAGTATGTTCAGTCGATAAAGCAAACGTGCTTGAAGTGACTGAGCTTTGGAAGCAAACCGTTACTGAATTGAAAGAAGAGCAATATCCAGACATCAACCTGTCGCATATGTATGTCGACAATGCTGCAATGCAGTTGGTACGTGCGCCTAAACAGTTTGACGTAATTGTCACTTCTAACCTGTTCGGTGACATTCTGTCTGACGAAGCAGCAATGTTAACGGGTTCAATTGGTATGTTGCCATCTGCTTCTCTAGATGAGAATGGCAAAGGCATGTATGAACCATGTCATGGTTCTGCACCAGACATCGCAGGTCAAAACCTAGCAAATCCATTGGCAACCATTCTGTCTGTTGCAATGATGCTGCGTTACACCTTCCGTGAAGAAGCGGCTGCAAAAGCAATTGAAGATGCAGTAGGTCATGTATTGGATCAAGGTTTACGTACTGCGGATATTATGTCCGAAGGCATGAGCAAAGTCGGTACAGTGGAAATGGGCCAGGCAGTAGTTGCTGCATTGAACTAAATTTCACTCCAGAACTGATCAATAAAAAACGCAGCTCAGGCTGCGTTTTTTTGTGTCTGCTGAATTAACAGGTTCGGCCGGTATATTTCACTGCTTGTGCAATATTGTCCTTGAGTTCAAAAACAATTTTACATTGCAGGTTTACGTCATAGCCACGCGATGGACTATGTGTCACCGGAATGGGTACTGTTCCAGTACCGGCAACCGGATGCTGAGCAACAGAGAGTGGAAGTGCAACGGGACGCTGCACGATATAGACCAGTTGCCCGGCTGAAAGTACGGGTTCATTTACCTGTTGGTAGCCGAGTTTGCTTAAATCCAGATTGGCATAAATGGTTTGGCTAGACTGTCCAATATACTGCTGTAAATAAGCGTCACGTTCGGCTTGAGACAGGGTAGGCGTATGCGTACATGCAGACAATAACAGAAGCATGCCTGGTAACACGAGTTTCATTTGGCGAAATGCAGATAACATATTCTGACTCCTACAAAAGCCATTGCGGTTATTGTAGCGAGGAGAAAATGAGCTTATTGTTGTAATTTGACACACGGTAGAGAGAAGTATCCTGATAAATTGGACCTCTCATTAAATCCCATACAGGTTTTAAACTTCACTGGACACAGTTTAGCAAGCTTTACCGGTATAACGAATGTCCTGAACAATTTCATCTTTCAAGTCAAACCAGATTTGGCATTTCATCTTAATGTTATAACCTCCATTCGAAGGCATTGGAATTGGTACACCAGGGGAGATACTTTGACTAATATTAGGTGTACCCATCGGAATATTCACATCCCGGAAAATAGTATAACTGAGAAAGTCTGCTGTCTGAATGGGGTGCTGGGAGGTTTTAAATCCCATTGCACGAAGATCAAGTTGGCTGCGAACCTGTGCGGCAGTTTGACCGATATAGGGCTGTAGAGAATGATGCAGATGCTGATTGCTGCCTGTAGCACATGCAACAAGAGATAAGCTGGAAAGCAGAGTCAAATATTTCATATTCATTGTTTTTATAAATATTGTTTTAATTAAATTGAATAGTCTTGTAATTCTCAGGCTATGTCAATTTTTTTATTTATTGGTAAATAATGAATAATTAAAGTCACAAAAAAAGCCACCCTGATCAGTGGCTTTTTTTACTGACGCTAAATCTTAGCGTGCACGATAAGTGATGCGACCCTTAGTTAAGTCGTAAGGAGTCATCTCCACTTTTACACTGTCGCCAGTCAAAATACGGATGTAGTGTTTACGCATTTTACCAGAGATATGAGCAATCACTTCGTGACCGTTTTCTAAACGTACACGGAACATAGTATTAGGAAGCGTCTCGGTGACAACGCCTTCGAACTCGATGAGTTCCTCTTTATTGGCCATAGCCTACCTAAAAGAATAAATTAGAAAGGCGCAAATTATAGTCAATTTTTTCGTATAACACAAGGCATAGCAGGCTTTAGACTGATCATCTGAAAGCAAAATAAGCGAAGCATCAGTACAAATATTTTAACTAAAAAACTGCTTGTTGATGTTGTCACTTTGGTCAATCACAGTTAATCTAAAAAATATCTTTTTAGGTATAAATGAAGCACATACAAGGAAGGTTTTTGAGTGGGTCAGCTAACAGATGCATCGGTTGTACTGCGATTAGGCTACCAGGCGATACGTCGTGCGGGTTTGCCAACCGAAGAATTGCTTACTAAAGCAGGAGTTGCCTTAAACCAGGTTGAAGCCAATGACCGTACCCCGTTGAGTGCACAGTATGCATTCTGGGTCGCGGCAGAAGAGGTCAGCAAGGATCCTGATATCGGCTTACATTTGGGTGAGCACCTGCCACTTTACCGTGGTCAGGTCATTGAGCATTTGTTTATTTCATCAGAAAATTTTGGTGAAGGGCTAAAACGTGCCTTGGCTTACCAGCGCCTCATCAGTGATGCCTTCCATGCGCAACTGGTCGTGGAAGATGACCGCTGTTATTTGACCAATGGTGAGCAGCTTTTTGCCGAAAATATCGTCAATCGCCATTTCACTGAATGTGCCATGTCTGGTGTACTGCGTTTCTTTAAATTTATTACCGAAGGGCGTTTTGAGCCGATTTATATCGACTTCAATTTTTCTAAAGGCGCAACTGATGATGAATACTTCCGTGTCTATGAATGCCCAGTAAGTCTGGGACAGAAAGAAACACGTCTTTATTTTGATCCGAGTATTCTTGAATATCCGCTTTGGCAGGCAGAACCAGAATTACTCCAGCTGCATGAGCAGTTAGCAATTGAAAAGCTGCAAGAGCTGGCACGTTATGATCTGGTGGGTGAAGTGCGCCGTGCCATTGGCTCAACCTTGGAAAGTGGGGAAACCACGCTAGAAACAGTCGCTGCCCAGCTGAATATTACTCCCCGCCGTTTGCGTACCCAGTTGAGTGAAGCCAATACCAGTTTCCAGCAGATCCTTTCGGATTATCGTTGCCGTCTGGCTAAACGCTTACTGGCAGGCACCAGTGAAAGTGTAGAGCGGATTGTTTATCTCACCGGTTTTTCTGAACCAAGTACCTTCTATCGTGCTTTTAAGCGTTGGACCAATGAAACGCCAGTGGAATATAGAAAGCGCAAGCAGCGTTAAATCCCTCCTAACCTTCCTTTAAAAAGGTAGGAATTTCCCCTCCTTCCAGAAGGGGGTAGGGGAGGTAAATTAATGAAAAGGATTCAATTATTCTGGCATGTTTAACCAATGTGGTCCTAAAGGCACTTTTGGTAAATTAAATTGTTCAGGATAATGCGCCTGAATAAAGTAGAGTCCATCTGGTGGTGCAGTCACACCTGCCGCTTTGCGGTCTTCCGCAGCAAAGATGGCATCAATCTGATCGATGTCATACATGCCCTGACCAATTTCCAGCAAACAGCCCATGATGTTGCGCACCATATGATGCAGGAAGCCATCAGCCTGAATATCCAGGACCAGATAGTGACCATGACGAATTAGGCGACAGTGATGCACATGGCGTACAGGTTGATTGGATTGACAGGCAGAGGCACGGAAACTTTCGAAATTATGTGTGCCTTCAAACTTTGTCGCAGCTTCAATCATCTTGTCGACATCTAAATCGTAATGGATATGGGTGACCTGTTTATGCAATAGCGCAGAACGCACAGGGTGATTGTAGACTACATAACGATAACGACGGGCTTGGGCTTTAAAACGGGCATGGAAATCCATGTCCATTTCCTGAATCCACTGAATTGCAATATCTTTAGGCAGCTGACTATTACAGCCGCGTAACCAGCCATATTCGGAGCGATCAGCAGAGGTATCGAAGTGAGCAACCATATTGGTGGCATGCACGCCGGCATCAGTTCGACCTGCACCATGCAGGATAATAGTTTCATTGGCGACTTTAGACAGAACCTTTTCAATCGTTTCCTGCACGCTTGCTACGCCGGGCTGTTGGGTTTGCCAACCTCTGTAGTGTGCTCCACTAAATTCAATACCGACTGCAAAACGCTGCATATTCACCTCAAGATTCAACTAATCAGACCAATGGTGATGCCATTGCTCCACGCTGTCGTATTGTAAATACATTTTCAGGGCTTTTGCATATAGATCGGCATGGCCATAGGCATCATTGAGTAAAATCCGGCAGTCCTGTACCCATTCTGCAATAGCATAGCGTTGGTCTGTGCTCCCGAAAGGTACTTGTGTAGTCAAAACTACAGCACAGCCAGCATTATAGAAATCATCAAAAAGCTGAATGAGATCAGGATTAACTGCGAGATTTCCTGTGCCAAAGCCCTGCAGAATCAGGAAGTCTGGAGGTGAAGCCAATAATTGCTTAAGGTTATGAAGCTGCTGATCTAGCCCAATTGGCTGCATCATGATACTCAGGCAATTAAATTGCTGTGCCTTAATCAAATCTTGTGCAGTAATGCTATGTGTATATAGTTGCGGTGGAATTTTTACTTCTGCATCTATGCCAGCAAAGGCCTTGAGCTCAGTAGTATGTTGCTTTAACGCTGTTCTGCCATGAACCAGTTCCTGGTTAAATGCCAGATAAACGCCCATCTCGACCTGCTGTACAGAATCTAGAGCAAAGCATAGGTTGTCCAAAGCATCACTGAATTCGCGTGGCTGCTTGCCAGCTGCATTTAATAATGGGTACTGGCTACCGGTTAAAACCACATAGGCAGATTGCCCTAAAAGATGCGCCAGCACGGCACAGGCATAGCTCATGGTATCTGTACCATGAATGATAACAAAGCGCTGATAATTCTGAGCCTGCAGTTGCTGAATAAACTGAATCAAGGCTAGCCAGTCAGGAGCAGTACATGCACTGCTGTCCTTAATTACAGGGGCGCAGAAGCACTCTACCGAATGCGTGTCTTCATGCAATAATTCTTTTAGTTTTATAAAAAAAGATTCGGCAGGCATAGGAGCGAGTGGATCACCAACGCATCCAAACGTACCTCCCATATAAATCAATGCAATATTTTTCATCATAAAAAAAGCAGCCATAGTGACTGCTTTAGTGTAGAACGAATTTACTTAAGAAGCGATTCGATTCAGTAATTGATCAACATGGGTGCGTTGTTGTGGACTGTAGTCCGCTTCCTTTTCTGTCAGGATTTCACGTGCGGCATCATAGGCACCCAATTGGATATACTGCTCTGCCAATTCCAGATTTAATACTACTTCATCCGTTTCCGTTAATTCAGGGAATGATTGAATCAGTGGATCATTTTGATGAGCGGTTGAAGTAACGGGCGCAGATGGAATATCAAAACTGATTGCAGCACTGGCTGGTTTTTCAGGAACGGCATCCAGTTTAAAGTCCAATTCTGAGACAGCAGGGACTGCTGGACTTATAGGTTCATGTGTAGTTAAACCTGATAAATTAAATTCTGGTACTGCGATTTCTGGCTGGGTTTCTGTGGTTGACGTTGTATCTGCCGAGAAAGAAAAATCAAGAGGTTGAACTGATTCTGCAGTAGGTACTGGTGTCACTTCTGGTTTTTCTAAGCTGCCTAAGTCAAGCTTAAAATCCATAACCGGTGCGGCAGTTTCAGGCTCAGCAGCAGGTGCAATTTCAGTTTCAGCTTTTGTTGAGCTATTTAAGTCAAAGCTAAAGTTTAGTGCAGATGGGGCCGTATCCGGTATTGTCGTCGCTACCGGCTCAGATACTGCAGGAGCGTCAGAAAAGTTAAACTCTAGACCTGTAGCTCCTGGTAGATTCTGAGCTGTATCACTTGCCGGTTTAGTCAAAGTGGGCTCAAAATTAAATTCCAGCGGCTGGATATCATTCTGTGATGGTGCCGGCTCAAATACAGCTTTTTGAGGCTTATTTTGTTGTTGCAGTTCATCAAAAGCAAGATCATTAACTACTGGGTTGTGGGTGGGAGATAGCTCTTCAAAGGCAGCAGTGTTGTCTACAGGTGCTGCCTCATTTACTGATGAGCCAGCGCTTAACTGTGCAGAAGGAAAATCAATTGTGTCCTTGGTTGAATTAGCTGAATTTTCAAATTCTGCTTTTTTAGTTTCTGCCTGCGCAAGAATGTCATCCAAACCGAGTGAACGGACATGCGTAATTAACTGGGAAATGGCAAATTCATCTTTCTGCTGAATATGGATATCAACGAGCAACAAATACAGTTCATGCTGGCGGTTGTCTTTTTTGAGCGCCTGATTGATTTGTGCTTCAGCGGCAAAGAAATTTCCTTCACTGATCAGGCGTTCAATTTTCTTGCGCAGCTCTGCTGAAAGAGCAATAGCTTCTTGGGGGTTCGCTGCAACTTCTTCAACCACCCGGGTTTTTGCTGGGGTAGCCCGTGCTGAACTGGTGGTTTTTCTCGCTTTCGCTGTAGTTGCCTTTGCTTTATCTGACCCTTGAGCATCCTGACGTTTTTTGACTACAATCAGAACGATGATCAATAAAATTAATGGAATCACATAAATCAGCATGATAAGTACCCCTTAGAGATAGAGGGCTCCATATATCCACTCATCCCTGTAAATCAATGTATGTAATGATTAGTTAATTGGCTTTTTTATCTGCCTGTTGTGCTTTCAACTGCTGTTGCAGTCGGGCAAGACGGGCATTTAATAATTGAATTCTCTGATCCTTCTGATTAAGCGCCAATTCTAATTCAGTTACGTTTCTCTGTAATTTAACGGTTTTTTCTCGAACTGTCATAACTTTTAATGACAACTCTTTCGAAGTTTGACGGTCTAATGTGTTTTGATTTGCAGAAAGTTGCTTAGTTTCTTGTTGGTTCTCAGCAACCAGGCTCATTTCAGCTTGATTTAAACGATATTTGGTACTGCCTTTAGCCTCATTCTGAACTTGTGCAAGCTCAGATGTCTTGACAGTAATTGGCTGTTTTTGTGCGGGCGCAATATTCAAATTCAGTGCCGCACCACGCTTCAGGCGATTCGCATCTCCGCCAATAAAGGCCTGTTCATTATTTTTTTTAATTTGTTGCATGACTTCACCGACACCGCGGTTTTGTTCCTGAGCAATACGTGCAGCAATTTTCCAGAGAGATTCATTGGATTGAACCACATAACTTGCTTTTGCAATAGATGTCGGGCTCGCTTGAGGGGAGTGTTTCACTGGAGCCGGAGCTGCTTGAGGCGGTTTTTTAGGAGGGACTTGCTTCTGTTTTGCGACTTGTTCGTCGGCATATTTTTTAACTAATGGGTCGCTGGAATTGGAGTGTGGCGCAGCAGCAGGATAGGTCGCCACTGGCTTTTGACTTTGTACTTTTTGAGTTGGTATATCTTGATTCGGCTGTGCAACAGGCGCTGCTGAAGCACCCTCCGCTATCTGAGTTTTTGCTTGAGCTGTGGTAGTGACTAGATTTTTTTGCAGACTATTTGAAGCTAGAGGCTTTTGTTGAATAGCTGGCATTGCAGGTTCAGCGATTGGTGTGGGTGTCGTCAAAGTACTTGCGACTGGACGCGTATTCACAGCTGTAATAGCTTCCTCAACCTTGACTGGAGCCTGAACGACAGGAGTCGTTATCGATGTTGTCTGAGGGATAGAGTTTGGTGATAATGGCGGTGGAGTAAGACGCTGTACAGCCAATGGTTTTTCCATAGCTTTGGTATTCGCTGCTGCAGGCTTGTATTGCGTACTGACAGGTAAATTTAAACCAATTTCATTTTCATTCACCACCACGACTGGGGTTAATGTTCGTTCATTCGCGCTGATTGAAGCTTTTAGCAGATCTGTCTTGGGTTTGAGTGTGGTCTTGATGTGTTGTAAGCGTGCTGCATTGCCTTCTTTAACCTTAACTACAAAATTCAGATCATTTTGAGTGATTGGGCGTGAAGAGGTAATAGTAATCACACCTGTGCCATTGCTGCTACGACGGGTAAAAAAATTAAGATGCCCGGGAGGTTGATGCGTAGTGCCCAGCGTCATTAAATCTTCTGGCGTAGCTAAACTCACTTCAATCGGTATATTGATATCTGACTGACGGAAATTCATTTCCGCATAGAGTAATTCCCCGGGTGCTGATTGAACCTGAACTGGCTCAACCGTGATTGCAAAAACATGCTGTGTAATCATCATGGTTAAAGTAGCAATTTTGAATTTTTTATATACAGTCATCTTCATTCTAGGCTCAGCATCGGTCATATTATAGGCAGTATGGCTCGATGATTGGGATGTCTATGTTTGTTCAACTATTTTCTTGATAGTGACACAAAAAAGCCGATCAATAAAGATCGGCTTTTAGATTGATTATAACGCGCTTAATTAAGCATTTTTATAATCGATCAGAATGCGTAACATACGGCGTAAAGGCTCAGCAGCGCCCCAAAGTAACTGGTCGCCTACAGTGAATGCACCCAGGTATTCTTTACCCATGTTCATTTTACGCAGACGGCCGACTGGAACAGTTAATGTACCGGTTACTGCGACAGGCGTCAGATCAGTCATTGATGCTTCACGTGTATTTGGTACCACTTTTGCCCATTGGCTAGACTGACGAATCATATCTTCGATTTCATTCAAAGGTACGTCACGTTTTAGCTTCAAGGTAATTGCCTGAGAGTGACAGCGCATGGCACCGATACGTACACAGTGACCATCGATTGGAACGATCTGCTGGTTGCCCAGGATCTTGTTGGTTTCAACCTGACCTTTCCATTCTTCTTTCGACTGGCCGCTTTCCAGCTGCTTGTCGATATATGGAATCAGAGAACCAGCTAGCGGTACACCAAAGTTTGCAGACGGGAAGCCTTCACCACGTTGTAATTCAGCAATTTTAGAATCGATGTCCAAAATTGGAGAGCGTGGATCATCGAGTAGGTCTTTAGTATTGTTATACAGGTAACCCATGCCTGTGATCAGCTCACGCATGTTTTGTGCACCTGCACCAGATGCCGCCTGATAGGTCATCGAAGTTGCCCATTCCACCAGGTTGTTCTGGAATAGAGAACCTAGGCCCATCAGCATCAGGGAAACCGTACAGTTACCGCCAACGAAAGTTTTAGTACCTTTCACTAGGCCATCTTTGATTACGTTCAGGTTAACCGGGTCAAGTACGATGATTGCTTCATCATCCATACGCAGCGTAGACGCAGCGTCAATCCAGTAACCATTCCAGCCTGCAGCTTTCAGCTTAGGGAAAACCGCAGTGGTATAATCGCCACCTTGGCAGGTAATAATGACATCCATTTGCTTCAGACGATCAATATCTGTCGCATCCATAAGTGCTGGGGCAGTTTTACCACCAAATGCCGGTGCTTCACCACCTGCATTACTGGTAGAGAAATAGAATGGCTCAAAATGAGCAAAATCATTCTCTTCAACCATACGTTGCATTAGGACGGAACCAACCATCCCGCGCCAACCGACCAGACCTACTTTCATGTCACTTTGCCTCGGTGCGTTAAAAAATTAAAGGGGGTTCGAGTGTACCAAAAAGGGACTCAACTGCAATAGCTACACAATAGAAACATCAATAATATTGAGCGAAATATCTTGTTTATGTTACATACAAAATTGATAACGCAGATTTTCTTCTAGAAAAAATAACAACATAGTAAAAAGAGTCACTTTATGATTTTGTTTATTCAGATATTGTCAGTGCTGGTCATCTGGCTCAGTTTCTGGTCCCTGATTCCTCGTGATGAATGGTGGATCCGTGGCGCCGATTTCCCGCGACTACAAATTCTGATTATTGGCTTCATTGCACTAGGACTTTATATATTCTGGGAGCATTCCTGGACCTTGATAGACCAAATTATTTTTGTAGGGCTGCTCGCGGCACAAGCCTACCAGTTGAAGATGGTCTTGCCTTATACCTTTATCTGGAAGAAACAGGTGAAGAAGGTCAAACGGCAGCAACTGGATCCAAGCAAACAAATTTCTTTACTGGTTTCTAACGTGTTAATGACCAATGAAAAATATCATCTATTACTCGAACAGATTCAACGTTTAACTCCAGATCTGGTACTGACGCTGGAGACCAATTCAGAATGGCAGAAACAACTCTCAGTGATTGAAGCGGACTATCCCTACCGTGTACCTGTGCCTTTAGATAACCTGTATGGGATGCATCTCTACAGTAAATTAAAACTCAGCGATACCGAAGTGAAATTTATTTTGAGTAATGAAATTCCTTCAATTCATACCACAGTCACTTTACGTTCTGGCCATCCGGTTCAGTTATATTGCCTACATCCAAAACCGCCAAGTCCGACTGAAGCCAAGGACTCGAAACTGCGTGATGCTGAATTGCTGATTGTTGGCGATCAAATCAAGGATCTCGATGAAAGCTGTATTGTGATGGGGGATCTGAATGATGTCGCCTGGTCACGTACTACACGTTTGTTTCAGCGTATTAGTGGCTTGCTCGACCCGCGTGTCGGGCGCCGTTATGTCAATACCTTTCATGCCGATTATCCGATGTTCCGCTGGTCACTTGACCATGTCTTCCACAGTACCGACTTTGCTTTAGTCCATATGGAGCGTTTGCCACATGTGGGCTCGGATCATTTTCCGGTGTTTGTGGTACTACAAACCGGGCGAGTCTTTGATCATGTACAAGAAGAACTGGAACAGACTGAAGAAGATGAGCAACAGGCTCAGGAAGCTATACAAGAAGGTATTGAAAAAGCTGAGAAAGAAGAAAAAATAGTCACGGATGAAATTGCTCAAACCTACAAAAAAGGTTCAAAAGTGTGATGGATTTATCGGAAAAGTGTACGAAATGGCTTACATAGATTGGGGTCTTAAACGATATTTATTCCTCGATGATTCCAATATTCTGCTTATATCAGCACAGGGAGTCGAGAAGGGAATTTCTCATAAGGAAGACGAAGCTGAATGAAGACATCATGGATACGATGATGAAATGGAAATCACAAAAAACCAAGAATTAAAATGTTGAAAGCACAACCTCATTAACCCGGGTTTTTACAGGATGTAGAGCCCGGGTTAAACTATTTTAGAGCTTTAATTTTCTTTTTTATTTAATTGATTATTAAAACAATTTTTCGAGTTTAAATAATTTCTGGAAAACGTGTATGCAGTTTATTACTTCTGACAGTGATTTAGCCCAGGAATTTGAAATATTTGAACTCTATAATACCAATCAATGGTCAGCAGCTAAAAAAACCGCAACTGCTTTTAGAAGCCTTGAACCATTCTCATAGTCTTGTGACTGCCGGTATGAATGGTTGACTGGTTGGACTCGGCAATGCCATTTCTGATGGCTATCTGGTGATGTATTTTCCCATTTACTGGTTCATCCAGAATTACAAGGGTAGGGTATTGGTCGCCGAATTATGCAGGCCATGCTAGAGCGTTATTCAGGATTTCATCAAAAAATTTTAGTTGCTGACCAGCATGCTACCGGCTTTTATCAGGCTTTAGCTATGTTGGTCATACTGAAGCCATGTGGATTTATCAGGAAATAAATCATTAATCCATGACGAAAGAGCTCGAGAACTCAATAAATCGAATCATAACCCTGTGGGCGGGTCTTAAAACGGCGATGGAACCACATATATTGCGTTGGGGCGATCCGTAACTGGCGTTCAATAATCTGGTTCACGCGAGTGGCATCATCCAGTTCATCTGCGCTTGGCAGGTTTTCAACGGGTAGCTCAATCAGGACATGATATTTTGGATTTTTGATATCGCCGTGACGGTAGAAATACAGTGGGATCGCAGCGGCTTTGGTCATTTTTAATAAACGACGGTGTGCGGTCACGGTTGCAGCAGGAACGCCAAAAAATGGTGCCATTACGCCTTGTTTTAAACCGAAATCCTGATCCGGGCTGTACCAGATCGCATGTCCATTTTTCAGATTACGCACCAGACCACGCATATCATCATGGTCAATCTGGTTGGCATAAATTGTGGAACGGCAGCGATAAATCAGCATATCCAGCAAGGGGTTATTCTGCGGACGATAGACGACATCCGGTTCAAAATATTGGGCACACAGGTAGCCGCCAGCATCCAGCAGGGTAGAGTGCGTACCGAGTAATAATGCACCTTTTCCTTCAGCTTGTGCTTGCTGGATATATTCCAGACCTTCAATAGTTACACGGCCTTTAAACCACTTTGGTGTGTACCAGGCATTTAAGGTTTCAAACACACCGAGCATCTGGTCAATAAAGACCTGACGGGAATTTTCCTGCACTTCTTGCGCAGACCATTCTGGAAAACACACTTCCAGATTGCGCACTGTAGTTTCACGGCGAGATTTGAGATATTTATAACTTAAGCTACCCAGTAAAGAAGCCAGACGGTACTGAATCGCCCAAGGTAAAATCGCCAGAATCATCAGGAATACAATGCCAATCCATATGCCCCAATACTGGGGAGACAGGAAGGCCCACTGAAATTCACCGGGTTGGTAATCTGGCTTTTTACTCATAATCTGCTATTTAAACCTCAAGATATCTGCAGTGTAGCAGAAGAGCTTTTTGAAACAAAAAAGTGAAAATAAAAAAAGCATCTGTATGAATACAGATGCTTGGCATGGGAGAAATAGAAAACTTAAGCTTTGGTCATATTTTCCAGTTCATCCCAACGTTCCATTTTTTCCAGCAAAATCTCGTCAATTTCACCTAAACGTTCAGATGCCTTGGTGGCTGCTGCTGCATCTTTCACAAACCATGAGCCATCTGCCAGTTTGTCAGAAAGTTCAGCCTGTTCACTTTCCAGTGCTTCGATTTCTGCAGGCAATTGTTCAAGTTCACGTTGATCTTTGTAGCTGAGTTTCACCTTTTTCGGTGCAGGAGCAGCCGCTGCGGCTTCAGCTTTGGCTGCAGCTTTTTTAACGGCAGATTTTTGATCGACCGCTGTCTGGTTCGGACGTTGCTCTAAATAATCCTGATAACCACCGATATATTCATCGATATTGCCTTTACCATCAAATACCCAGGTTGAGGTCACGACATTGTCCATAAAGGCACGGTCATGCGAGATCAGCAGTAATGTGCCTTTATAGCCACTTAACATTTCTTCTAATAGTTCAAGGGTCACCATATCCAGATCATTGGTTGGTTCGTCCATCACAATCAGGTTTGATGGTTTAAGCAACAGTTTTGCCAGCAAAATACGGTTACGTTCACCACCAGACAGCGCTTTTACCGGTGTACGGGCACGTTCAGGCGAGAACAGGAAATCTTGTAAATAGCTATAGATATGACGACGACTGCCATTGATATCGACATGGTCCGAACCTTCAGCGACGTTATCTTTTACCGATTTTTCCAGATCCAGTACGTTACGTAACTGGTCAAAATAAGCCACTTCAAGCTGTGTACCAGTTTTCACCGTACCGCCATGCTCAAGCTGGCCTAAAATCGCTTTAATCAGTGTGGTTTTACCAACACCGTTATCACCGACTAAACCAATACGATCGCCACGCATTACCAGTGCCGAGAAGTCATTAATGATTGGTGCATTGTCACCAAATTTCACGCTGAGATGTTCAATCTCAAATACGACTTTACCAGAACGGCTCGCATCCTGAGTTGCCATGCTCACTTTACCTTGTTGTGAGCGGCGTGCTTTTGATTCTTCGCGTAATGCTTTAAGCGCACGGACACGACCTTCGTTACGGGTACGACGCGCTTTAATCCCTTGGCGAATCCATACTTCCTCTTCAGCAAGACGCTTGTCAAACAGCGCATTCTGCTTTTCTTCGGCTTCCATCTGCTGGGCTTTAAGCTCGAGGTAACGTGAATAGTTACCTTCGTAGCTACGCAATGTACCACGGTCCAGTTCAACAATACGGGTTGCAATGCTGTCTACAAATGAACGGTCATGCGAAATAAACAGGAGGGTTAAATTATTTTGATCGAGCAGGAATTTCTCTAACCATTCAATACTCTCAACGTCCAGATGGTTGGTCGGTTCATCAAGTAACAGAACGTCTGGTTGGGTCAGCAGGGCACGAGCCAGCAGCACACGACGCTTACGGCCACCGGATAAATCGGCAAGGTCTGCATCCGGATCCAGGCCCATTTTACTCAGGATAGAGTTCACCTTGGTTTCTAAAGCCCAGCCATCCAGCTGATCCATCTTGTGCTGCAATGAACCCATGCGGTCACAAGCTTCCATATCACCCAGTACGCAGGCTTCGCTGGCTTCATGATAAGCACGTAGAACTTCTGATGCTTCACCTGCGCCATCCGCCACGATATCCGCGACTTTGCCTGAATCCATCGGCATGTCTTGGGCCAACATGGAAATTGTGATGCCATTTTGTAAGGAAACTTCACCACTGTCAGGTAACAGGCTTCCTTCAATCAGTTTAAGTAAGGTAGACTTACCTTCACCATTACGGCCAATCAAACACACTCGTTCACCGCGTTCTAAATTAAAGTTAGCGCCGTCGAGCAGTGCAGGTCCGCCAAACGCGAGTTGGACGTCCCTTAGGGTAATATATGCCATAATGGTTTCCTGAAATCCTATGATGAGGACTTAAAATGACTAAACAACAAAATCTAAATGATCAGGCGTCATTTTCCGCACCCATTGAAGATTTGCAAGTCCGAATTGCATTTTTGGACGATTTAGTTGAACAGTTGAATCAGCAGGTGACCAGGCAGAATCTGGAAATCATCAATCTTCAAAAGCAAATGACGCTGTTATATCAACGTGTTGAGTCGGCAGATTTGTCTGAGGGCATTGCAGAATTCGACCCGATTATTGATCGACCACCGCATTATTAATTATGTAATTGGTCATGTAGAAAACCCTCGATTGTGAGGGTTTTCGCTTTAATGGGTTTATGCTTTGTTTCAGCAGGGTAATCCTAGTCAGTAAAACTAGCCATGCTGAAAATAATTTGACCTTTTTCACGCTTGCCCCTCTAATAGCGCTTCCAGGTTTTGTTCAGATTGGTGTTCCATGTCACAGAAAGTTGTTTTACTCGATCTTGAAAATAATTTCCCGACCGCCACTCTATTACGTGAAATCACCAAGCATTATCCAATCTTGTACCTGTTTAGCTGTGCCGGAAAGTTTGAATTTGAATTGGAAGACCTGACCGAACTGGCAGGCTGGATCGCCAGTGGGCAAGTGGTCATTCTGGACATTCCTGAAGCTGAACACCGTGAATATGAATATGCGGTCATTGTCGGACAGCTGATGGCACTGCTGGAACCGGACACGCATGTGGAACTGATTTCAGCCATGGACAGCAGTGAAATGCTGATGCAAATGCTGATTGCATCTGACATTAGCTGTAGCCTGATTCAGGTACAGGCAGAACCGGAACAGGATAAAAAAATCTCTCCTAAATTCAAGATCCCAAGTCTCGACACCATTCAGCAGAAACCCACTTTACAACTGGTGAAAAAATATTGTGATGCACTGGCGAAAATGCCAGGCAAGCCAACCACACTGGAAAGCCTGAAAAATTCTGTGGCAAATATTTTGCAAGTACTGCCAGGTAAAGCGCAGCATGTAGTCGGAATGCTGATTAACCTCAAGATTGTAAAACGCTATGAAGATCAGATTGCCTTCCGTAAAAAGGTATTAAAGCAATGGTTACAACTGGATCTGTCTGCTGCACCAACTACATCGCTTGATCTGAGTCAGGCCATTGCTGAATTGACCCCGGAAGAGCCAGAAAAAGTCATTGAAGAACAATCTGCCATTCAGTCTGTACAACAGGGATTGTTCAAAAACTTTGACCGCATTGATCCGGTACAAATGGAAGTGGCACGCAAGCTGCGTGAACTACAAGGTGACAAGCCTAAAGATATTTATGAATTGCGAGATTTACTGGAACAGTTATTTCCAAAATCCGATGTGCGTTTATTGCTGAAGGAACTGCTGGAGAAAGGCTATATTTACTGGAATGGTCATGAAGTTCTCTATAGCCATGAGATGTTCCTGAATTAATTTTGTCGCGCAAACTTGCGTTTTATATTGAGCTTATGCAACTCTAATAATAGAACATAAAGGTTGAGCTATGGAAAATACAGGAATCTGGGTTGCTGTCGTCATCATTGTATTTGTACTGGGATCTATTTTTGGTCTGCGTGTCAGCCCACGAGAAAGAGCTTTGGGCATGATGCGTGAGAAAGCCCGCAAGATGGGATTACACCCACGTCTGGTTGTGGCTCCTGACTGGACCAAAGTGCCGATGGCCACTGAAAAGCGTGCCAGTATGGTGGCTTATTATAGTGTGCTGATACCAGACGCACGTTTGCCACTGATGCGTGCCCGTGTGGTCGATCAAAAGCTTGAGCTGGTACAAGGCGATGACAAATTTAAAGATTTTCCCATTGCATTAAAAGGCATTTATGCTATTGATATGCAGGCAAACTGTGTTGGACTCTATTGGGATGAAGAATCTGACCTTAGAGCCACGCAACTTGATGACATCAAGGCACTATTACATTCTTTGGCTGAACTTTAATTTTAGAAATAAACAGGATTAAACGGTTAATATGGCGAACGCTCCTCGGTCCACATCAAAAAGCAGCACGGCGAAGTCTTCCGACGCTGGAAGTAAACGTGCCTTGGTGATTGTGGAGTCGCCTGCAAAAGCGAAAACAATCAACAAGTATCTCGGTTCAAACTACATCGTGAAATCCTCGGTGGGTCATGTGCGTGACTTGCCAACGGGCGGCTCTGCGAAAACTGCAGAGAAAAAACCAGCAACGCGAACCAAGCTGACTGAAGCAGAAAAAGCGGAAAAATCACAGCAGGCGTTGATTAACCGGATGGGTGTCGATCCAGAACATGACTGGAAAGCCAAATATGAAGTCCTTCCGGGCAAGGAAGGCGTAGTCGCTGAACTGAAAAAACTGGCATCGCAAGTCGATGAAGTGTATCTCGCAACGGATTTGGACCGTGAAGGGGAAGCGATTGCCTGGCATTTAAAAGAAGTGATCGGCGGTGATGATTCACGTTACCAGCGTGTGGTCTTTAACGAAATTACCAAAAATGCCATTCAGGAAGCGTTTAAACAGCCCTCACGTCTAGATACCAATAAGGTTAATGCCCAGCAGGCGCGCCGTTTCCTGGACCGTGTCGTCGGCTTCATGATTTCGCCACTGCTATGGGAAAAAATTGCCCGTGGCCTGTCTGCGGGACGTGTACAGTCTGTCGCTGTAAAGCTGGTGGTGGAACGCGAACGTGAAATTCGTAAGTTCATTCCGGAAGAATACTGGCAGGTTTTTGCAGATACCAAATCCAAGAAAGATGATATTCGTCTGGAAGCGGTCAAGCAAAATGGCAAGACTTTAAAGCTGCATAATAAAGCTGAAACTGACGCTTTATTGAATCTGATTAAAGACGCCGAATATAAAGTTATTAGCCGTGAAGATAAACCGACCAAGGTCAATCCAAGCGCACCTTATATCACGTCCACCTTGCAACAGGCCGCAAGTACCCGTCTAGGTTTCTCGGTGAAGAAAACCATGATGCTGGCGCAGCGCCTGTATGAAGCTGGTTTCATTACCTATATGCGTACTGACTCCACCTTCCTGAGTGATGATGCAGTCAATATGGTGCGTGGTCATATCGAGTCAGAATATGGCGAGAAATATCTGCCAGCCAAGCCGAACCGTTATGGTAATAAAGCCGGTGCGCAGGAAGCCCACGAAGCTATTCGTCCATCCAATGTCGCGCTGAAAGGCGACAGTCTGGCTGGAGTGGAACGTGATGCACAGCGTCTGTATGACCTGATCTGGCGTCAATTTGTAGCTTGTCAGATGACACCTGCTGAATATTTATCTTCTACGATTTTAGTCGATGCCAATGGTGTGGAGCTGAAAGCTAAAGGCCGTACGCTGGTATTTGATGGTTTCACCAAAGTTCGTGGTGCCAACAAGGCAGATGACGATATTTTATTGCCAGCTGTCAAAGTGGGTGAAGTCCTGAAGCTAGAGAAACTTGATCCTTCTCAACATTTCACTAAACCACCTGCACGCTTCACTGAAGCATCCTTGGTAAAAGAGCTTGAAAAACGTGGTATCGGCCGTCCTTCGACCTATGCCGCGATTATCTCGACCATTCAGGATCGTGGTTATGTAAAACTGGAAAACCGTCGTCTCTTTGCCGAGAAGATGGGTGAGATCGTCACCGATCGTCTGGATGAAAGCTTCAATAACCTGATGAACTACGACTTTACTGCAGACCTTGAAGGTCAGCTGGATAAAGTGGCAGATGGTGAGCGTAACTGGAAGGATCTGTTAGACAGCTTCTATGGCGACTTCAAGAAACGTCTAACCAATGCTCAGGGTGAAAACGGCATGCGCCGCAATCAGCCTGTAGAAGTTGAAGCTGTACACTGTAAAGAATGTGACCGTCCGATGCAGATCCGTACCGGAACAACGGGTGTATTCCTGGGTTGTTCAGGTTATAACCTGCCACCGAAAGAACGTTGTAAAGGCACACTGAACCTGACCCCGGTTGAGTCTTTGGCTGCACTGTCTGACGATGATGCCGCTGAAACTGCTGACCTGATGTCGAAAAAACGTTGTCCGATCTGCTCGACTGCCATGGACAGCTACGTCATTGATGGCGGTCGTAAACTGCATATCTGCGGTAACAACCCGGACTGTGCCGGTTTTGAACTGGAAGAAGGTGAGTTCAAGATCAAGGGCTATGATGGCCCAACCATTCCATGTGACAAATGTGATGGCGAAATGCAGCTGAAGACTGGCCGTTTTGGTCCTTATTTTGCCTGTACCAGCTGTGAGAATACCCGTAAAGTCTTGAAGAATGGTCAGCCTGCACCTCCGCGCGTTGATCCGATCAAGATGGAACACCTGCGTTCAACCAAGCATGATGATTTCTTTGTTCTGCGTGATGGCGCAGCCGGTCTGTTCCTGGCCGCGAGCAAGTTCCCGAAAGTCCGTGAAACTCGCGCACCGAAGGTGGCGGAACTACGTACCGTTGCCGAGCAGCTGGATCCAAAGTATCAGTTTATCTTGCAGGCGCCAGATGTAGATCCTGAAGGTAATCCAACTCTGGTGAAATTCAGCCGTAAGAACCAGTCGCAATATATTGGTTCAGAAACACCTGAAGGTAAGCAAACCAAATGGTCTCTGGTTTACCAAGATGGAAAATGGGTTGAAGCCTAAAAGCTAAAAATGAAAAATGCCGACATCAGTCGGCATTTTTTATGGCAGAATAAATTTTAGAAATTTGATTAATAATAAAATTTGGGGAAGGTGTGGATATTCAAACAAAAAAATTCGCAGTGCTCATTGATGCGGATAATTCATCGATTAATGCAATCGCATCAGTATTAGAAGAAGTTGCTAAATACGGTATTGCCAGTGTTAAACGTGTTTATGGAGATTGGAGCAGTGAAACCTTAAAAAATTGGCGCGATGTTTTGCTTCCACATGCAATTACACCTGTACAGCAATTTGCCTATACTAAAGGTAAAGATGCAACAGACATGATCCTGATTATTGATGCTATGGATTTACTTTATGCAGGTGCATTAGATGGGTTCTGTATCGTATCCAGTGATAGCGATTTCACGCCCTTAGCTTCACGTATTCGTGAAAATGGTCTCACCGTCTATGGTTTTGGCAAAAAAGCTACTCCTGAAGCATTCAAAAAAGCTTGTGACAAGTTTATTTATATTGAAAACTTACTTGTAGATAGTGAAATTAAAAATAATGAGGATAGTGAAGAAACAGATTTAATTGATAAAAAAGTTTCGGATATTAGCAAGACAAGTGGACAAAAAACCATATCTGCCCAAAAGGAAATTCAGTTACCTGAAGGGATGGACCGAGCCACGCTTAATTTAATTTATAAAGCTGTAAAAGATAATGCAGATGAAAATGGTTGGGCCAATTTAAGTATGGTTGGGCAATACATAAGTGCGGTAAAACCTGATTTTGACTCTCGTAATTATGGTCGTGCCAAACTTTCTGGATTAATCAAGACTTTAAATCTTTTTGAAACTAAGATTGAAATGAGCCAGATGTTTCTTAGAAAAATAAAAAAACAGAGTGCTTAAAGCATGTGGAAAAAAATCCGAATCCTGATTCTGCTACTGATTTTATTTGTGGTCGCAGTCAATGCCTATCGTGACCAAAACCAGGACTGGTCCAAGCCTATTTTTGTCTTGTTGCATCCAATTAATGCTGATGGTTCAGCAGCTACCCAACAATATATTCAGCAGCTCTCGGCTCAGGATTTAAATGGAGCACAAGAATATCTGGAAAAGGCTGCGCAGCAGTATCGCGGTCAACCAACCTACTTCTATTTTAATCTTGGACGTGAACTGAAAGAATTACCACCTAAAGTTCCTGAGCAGGCCTCAGTTATAGATACCATTTTCTGGAGCCTGAAATTCCGTTTCTATGCCTGGCAACAGCAGCAAAGTTCAGATCCTTCGGCCAATGTGATCTTATATTTAAACTACTATGATCCGGCACAGCATAAAGTGTTAAAGCATTCAACAGCTTTACAAAAAGGCCGGATTGGATCAGTGAACCTGTTCGCTTCCAGGAAACAGACTGAACAAAACAAGATTGTCCTTGTACATGAGCTATTACATGCCTTTGGAGCCAGCGATAAATATGATCTGGCGACCGGTCAGCCGATGTATCCTGTGGGATATGCATTTCCTAATCAGCAACCTTTGTTTCCGCAAGCCAAAGCAGAGCTAATGGCAGGTCATATTCCAACCTCTCAAACGTCAAGTAAAATGCCAGAATCTTTAAGTCAGACTCTAATTAATGAGATCACTGCGATTGAATTGGGTTGGAAACACTGATATGGATAATGCTGAATTTACCCACAACTTTAGTCGTGCTTGTAAATAAATTTGATACTGGCTTATGAGCTTATAGATAGACTGAAACTTCTAACCATAAAATATTAATAATTGAGAAGAATATGCATACTTTTGTCTTGGCTCCCGATTCCTTTAAGGAAAGTATGTCAGCCGAGCAAGCGTGCCAAGCTATGCAACGCGGTGTTTTGCAGGTCTTTCCTGATGCATGCTGTATCGCTGTGCCTATGGCAGATGGTGGTGAGGGAACAGTAGATGCCTTGCTGCGCTCCTTGGATGGTCAATGTATTACTTGTACGGTGACTGGGCCTTTAGTGACTCAGCAAGTTTCAACTTATTTTGCCATAGTCGATTATGGTCGAACTGCCGTCCTTGAAATGGCCAAAGCCAATGGCATTCATCTGCTGGAAAGCTCCCAACGTAACCCCATGCTGACCTCAACCTATGGCACAGGAGAGATGATCAAACAGGCATTAGATCGCGGTATTGAAAAAATCATTGTTGGACTTGGTGGTAGTGTCACCAATGACGGCGGTGCCGGGATGGCACAGGCATTGGGTGTCCAGTTTTTCAATAGTACAGGTGAAGCGATTCAGGTCTGCGGCGGTAATCTAGATCAGATTAATCAAATAGATATTTCCCAGTTAGATGCTCGTTTGAAAAACACCGAAATTCTAATCGCTTCTGATGTCAATAATCCACTGTGTGGACCGAATGGCGCCTCGGCAATCTTTGGACCGCAGAAGGGAGCAACTCCGGAAATGGTGCAGCAACTGGATCTTAATCTCAACCATTATGCTAATCTGGTCGAAGCAAGTTTAGGTATTTTTATAAAGAATGTAGCAGGCTCGGGTGCAGCGGGTGGTTTGGGTTTTGGCCTTATGGCATTTGCGGATGCCAAGTTGCAATCCGGTGTGGAATTGATTATTGAGCAAAGCCGATTAGCCGAAAAAATTGCTCAAGCGGATTATGTACTGACTGGTGAAGGCAAGATTGACAGCCAAACGGCCTTAGGCAAAACACCGTTTGGCGTTGCTCAGGTCGCACAGCAGTTCAATAAACCGGTGTTAGCTTTTGCTGGTCTGGTGGGTGAAGGAATTGAGTCTTTATTTGATGCCGGCTTTAGTCAGATTGTGGGAATTAATCCACCAGATTGTAGCTTGGAAGAAGCATTAAAAAATGGGGAAGTGAATCTGGAAAAAGCAGTGTCCAAAACTATTAAAAATATTTGGGAACCGAGGACTTAGTTTTCTCTTACAAGATAGTCATTGCTGCACAAACTTTACATAATGGTAGATAATAACGCGTAAGCAGATCTTACTTTTCATGGGTGAGAAAAAGCACTGCTTTGCAAGGTAACAAAAATCCTTTGCTGGATTGAGGGGATATTCCTATACCCTAATCCAGCAGACGGCATCCATGCCATCGACCCTATAGAAATCAAGAGATAAAATTGGGTGCTGTTTCAGCGCGGATGAAAAGCCATAATTATAAGAGCGATCTGTTAAACTACACGCATCCACAGAATGATGAGTGACCATGAGTTTAGCCAGCCTAATAGATGAACTGAACCCCCAACAAAAACAAGCTGCGACGACTGAAGCAAAGCACAGTTTGGTCTTGGCTGGGGCGGGCTGTGGCAAAACTAAAACCATCGTCGCACGTGCAGCTTATCTGATCGATCAGGGCGTACCTGCGAATCAAATTCAGATTTTGACTTTTACTCGTCGTGCAGCCAGTGAAATTGTCGCACGTGTGGAATTGGCTTTGGGGGAGGTGGCCAAAGGTCTGCGGGCATCGACTTTTCATACCTTCTGTATGTATCTGCTGCGCCGTATTCCCAAAGCATTTGGACTGGAGCAGTTTTCGATTATTGATCGTGATGATCAGTTGATGATGTTCCGTCTGATTCGCGGACGCGATGACAAGAAAAACCCGAATTACCTACCCAAGCCACAAGAGTTGTGTGACCTGTATTCCTTTGCACGCAATACCCGTCAGAAGCTGAGTCTGGCGCTGGAAAAACAGATGCCGGAATATCTGGCGCTGAAAGATCAGATTGCTGACATCATGAAAGAATATGAAGCACGTAAGCAGGCACGCAGCTTTCTGGACTATGACGATATTCTGGCAGTCGTTGCGAGTGCGCTAGCTCAATCAGAAGGACTAGTGGATTATGTCGCTTCAATCTGCCGTCATATGCTGGTCGATGAGATGCAGGACACCAATCCATTGCAATGGGCCTTGCTAGAACCACTCAAAGATCATATCAGTCTGTTCTGTGTTGGAGATGATGCCCAGTCGATTTATGGTTTCCGTGGTGCAGATTTTGAAAATATTCACCATTTCAAAGAGCGCGTACCCGATGCCCAGATTTTTAAACTGGAAAAAAATTACCGCTCGACTCAAGAGATTCTAGACCTGTCCAACTGGTTGCTGGATCAATCCGAAATTAAATATGATAAGCGGCTGGATGCATATCGGGGTGAAGGCATCAAGCCAAAAATGCATATCTTCCCGAACGAGTTTGATGAAGCCAAATGGATCGCCATCGATATCAAAGAGCGTCATTACTTACAAGGCAGTAAATGGTCTGATCATATGGTGCTGGTGCGTTCCAGTTTTGCGGCACGCCATATTGAAGCGGCCTGTATTGCTGCCAATGTACCGTATCGCTTTATCGGTGGGATGAAGCTGTTAGAAACCGCACATGTTAAAGACTTGTTGAGTTTATTGCGTGTGGTTGCCAATCCGCTGGATGATATTGCCTGGATGCGTTTCCTGACGCTGTGGAATGGCGTAGGTGATGTCGGTGCCAGCAAACTGTCACAGCAACTCTTGGCAGAGCCTGAGATGGACATCATTGCAGACAAGCTGGAAAAATTTGGCAAGATTCCATTGGAATCCATTCTGATCATGAAGCAAATGGCTGTGTTAAAAACAGAAGTTGAAGCCTGTGTCAGTCTGGCCATTCAAGCCATCGAAAACCAGCTTGCTGAAAACTACAAAAAAGACTGGAATCGCCGTCAGGGTGATTTTGAACTGGTCAAGCAGCTGGCTTCCAAACATGCCCAGCTGAGCGAGTTTCTGGAAGAATATGTGCTCGATCCGGTATCGATTTCTGAAATTGAACGCCAGTCAGACCCTGATGTGGTGACTTTAATCACCATCCATTCTGCCAAGGGTACAGAGCAGAAGGTCTGTTATGTGGCGAATGTGACACCGGGACAGTACCCTCATGCGCGCGCGCAAGGTGATTTTGATGATGTTGAAGAAGAACGCCGGGTGCTGTATGTGGCGTTGACCCGTGCGCAGAATGAGTTGATTCTGACCAAACAGAATCTGAATCAATGGGCACGCGAAACCGTGGATGAGCAGGGCCGTAAAGTCGAAAGTTATTTTATGAATGATCTAACTCGCCAGCTGTGTACTACGGAAACCCATTACAAGACCCGTCAGCAAACCGTGAAAAGTGCCTTAATCGAGCGCCAGTCGATTAATTTAGATTTTGGCATTGATCTCGATTAAACTAGACAGATGTTGTTGTATGCAAAAAGTAGAGTAGGCGAGTGCTTTTTGATGTTTTTTGCCTATCTTCTTAAGGTTATCAAATGAAAATTTTAGTTCGTAACTTGGAACGTACTGTGACAGAGGCTGAGTTACTGGAATTGTTCAAGCAATATGGCACAGTAGATACTTGTACGCTGGTGCTGGATGCTGAAACTGGTAAGTCTAAAGGCTTTGCCTTTGTAGAAATGCCGCATGGCCGTGAAGCAGTTAAAGCGATCAAAGGTCTGAATACCTTGCGCTTACATGGTACAGGCATTCGCGTGAAACAGGCTGAAGAAAAGCCACAGGCGTAAATAGAAAAAGGAGCAGATAATGCTCCTTTTTTATGGAAATAACTTTTTTGAATGACCAAATAGTTAGGGCTTCTGGTTGAATAACTCAATCCAAACTTTATTATCCATTCAATAGAATAGAGTTTTGTCATAAATCATTTTTAATCACTATAAAGAACATTCCCTCATCCTCTTGCGAAGCAGTGCATCTCATTCCAGAAGGATAAGGGACTTTAAATATCTATTTAAGTATGAATAGCATGATCATTTTTCGATTTATGAAAGAGATTTAATGACTCTTCAAAAATTAAAATAAATTGCATTAGTAATTCAGCCCGGTTGTTCATATTTCCTGAAAAGATCAATAAATAAAATAAATTCCATTGTAAAAATAATAATCTGGTCTTAAGTTATAAAAGCCAAAATTTGTTTTAACACTTAGGAAAAATCCATGACTCGTGTTGCTCGCTATCATGCGGACCGTACCAATCAGAAACTTTATTTCGCCCGCCTTGCCTGTCAGCAGGCAGAGCAAACCGATCATGTCCAGCAGGCTCAGGCACATCGTGAATCAGCAGTTTTTCATTTGCATGGTGCAGTCTTGGCTTTTTTGCAGGAACTGGTGCGTTACTACCGTTTAAATGATCTGAGTCCGACCTTGAAATCGATTGAAGAGCAGATGGCTGCGAAAGGGCAGATCTCTCCAGAAGTCACCGTAATGCAGCAACTGTCTAAAGACGGCTTTATCGCTGAGCTGAAGCGTGCTTATCGTTTGTGTCAGTATACACCTGAGCCGAGTGTGCCGGAGCCTGAAGATGAAACATCTTCCAAACTGATTATTAAAGTCACTCAAACACCTCAAGCCTGGTTACCAGATACAGCAATCCTGCGTGAATGGCATCGAGACCTGACACAATTGATTGATGGTTTTCGCAATGAGATGGTGGAATTTTAATCCGACCAATGACCCTTGAAATTGAAATTATTAACCATATATCCAATAAACAGCGATGCAAAGTGATTCTGCGCTTTGCCACCATGTTGAACATGGAGGACATATGTCTATAGAACAATTGAAAGAACTATTTGGTAGTCAAGAAGCGATTTTAGAACTCGTTCAACTGGAAAGTGGTGAGTTAGCATTACGCAATGCAGGCTCAGAAAAACAGCCATTGGTCATTATTCAGTTTAATGATGAAGTAAAAGCACTTCTCGGTGATCAGACCCCGGTGGTTGCTCAGCATATGATTCAGGCGGCTTTATTTGGCCTGCTCGAAAAGCAGGCAAATGAAATGCAGGCTGAAATTGTGGATGAAAAACCAAAATATTTAAGTTGATTGCTCTCCCATTCCAAATAAAAAAGCGCACTTTAAAGTGCGCTTTTTTATTGGATTTATTTCATTATTAAATATATGCCAAAAAAAATAATATGGATCACTGTGGTTAACCAAAACTTTTTTCGGAATTCTTGTTTTTGTGATTTATGTCTTAAACTGAGCTGAGCAACTAAAGCACCTATCCAACCACCAAATAAACTCAGATTATGTAGAGTTTGCTCTGGTGTACGACGTTTATTGTTTTGGGCTGATTGTTTATCTTGCCAATAAGCGAAGAACGTGATGAGGTTAATCATTGCATAATAAACTAAGACCCAAACCGAGATTTGCCCTGTCAAAAATAGAACTAATAAGGTAAGAATAAATGGGTAAGCTGCAATTTTAGACAATAAGTTTTTGCCACCTTCTTGTTGTTGATGGCGTTGGTCTCTTAATCGTTGACGTTCATAATCATGTAAAAACTGAATATTGGTTGCTTGTAAGTTTTTCTTAGTCCCTTGTTCAACATTATAAATCAGTTCATCACCATCTACAGGGCGTCTGGTCTTATAACTAAAATTTTTAATATGAACAAAAACACGTTCTGAAGTTTCATGGGTAGTCGCGAATCCAAAGCCTTGGTCATCTTTCCATGTGGTTAATTTACCTTTATAACGCATACTATTCCCCCACAAGAATCCTGTTTAAAAGACTTTAAAATCAAATATAAAAGTCTATAAGTTATTTAAATTAGGAGTTTATTATAAAGTCGATCAATTTTTTTGTCATAAAAAAGGCAGATACTCATGATCTGCCCAATTTAAAAAATTAAAATTTAATGTGCCGAACCGTGTTGATGAGCCATCTGAATCTGATGCAGGATATGACGGCTCATGTTCTTCGCCATTTCTTCTTTAGCATAGTACACCGCACCCACATTATCACGGCGGATGACTTCAGCTTCTTCCTTACTTTCGGCACAGACCAGTACCTGAATTTCAGGATTTAAAGTTTTGGCAATATCCACGATTTTATGAATGTCCAGAATATCCATAGGGGAAATGACCAATAGACGTGCATGCTGAATATGGGCCTGAATCAAGACGCCTGGTTCAGTCGCCACACCCGATACCGCCGCAATGCCTTTGGCACGCAATTTTTCAACAATCTCCCGGTTTTCTTCAGCAATCACAACTTTAATGTTTTGTTCCATCAAAGAAGTCGTGATGCGACGTCCCACTTCACCATGGCCAACAATCACTACCTGATCGCGCAGGTAGTCCTGGGATACTTCATCAGGCAGAATGGCCAGTGGATCGCCACTGCGCTCCAGTAAACGCGCCAGGTTGGAACGTTCGCGAATCCATTTCTGTACTGGTTCGATGGCAGCGAAAATAAAAGAGTTCAGAGTAATTGAAATCAAGGCACCCGCCAGAATCAGGTTTTGCCCTTCCAGTGACAGCAGATTTAGCGATACTCCAAGTGCAGCAAGAATGAACGAGAATTCACCGATTTGCGCCAGTGACGCACCCACTGTCAGCGCTGTGTTGATTGGATAACGGAAGAATAGTACCAGTGCCATCGCAGCAATAGTCTTACCAATCATAATAATGGCAACAACTGCCAGCACATGCAGGGGTTGTTCAATCATAATCCGTGGATCAAACAGCATGCCGACAGAAACAAAGAACAGAATCGAGAAAATTTCACGTAGCGGAAGGGTTTCTTCTTCTGCGCGATGGCTGAAGTCAGATTCTTTCACGACCATACCCGCAAAGAATGCACCTAGTGCCATGGAGACACCAAAGACTTTGTAGGCACCAAAGGCAATCGATACGGCAGCGGCCACAACAGTTAGCGTAAACAGTTCACGTGAGCCTAGACGCGCGACAACCTGCATGATCATTGGTATTAGACGTTTACCAACAATCAGCATAAAGGCAATAAAGCCTGCGACCTTGAGTAAGGTAATGCCCAGAGTGAGCCAGATATTCCCATCACTGCTGCCTTCCAGTGCCTGACCACCGAGTAAAACTGCGGTTGCAGGAAGTAACACCAGTGCCAATACCATGACCAGATCTTCAACCAGCAGCCAGCCCACGGCGATCTTACCGTTAATGGATTCAAGCAGACCACGGTCTCCCAGTGCTTTAAGGAGCACGACAGTACTGGCACAGGAGAGACTTAAACCAAAAACAAGCGCAGAACCGAAACTCCAGCCCCAGAGCATGGAGACACCAACGCCAAGCAGGGTAGCCACTGCAATTTGCAGGATGGCACCAGGCAGGGCAATACGCCTTACCTGCATCAGATCATTTAAGGAAAAGTGCATCCCGACACCAAACATCAGGAACATGACGCCTAATTCGGCAAGCTGATTGGCGAGCTGGATGTCACCGACTACCCCAGGGGTATTGGGGCTAATCAGGATCCCGGCAATCAGATATCCGATCAAGGGAGGTAGACGCAAGCGCGCAGCGATATAGCCGAATGCCAGCGCCAGTCCAAAGCCTACAGCCAGTAATATGATGAGATCTACGTCATGTGGCACTAAGCACTCCTTTAAGATGAATTTTAAAATTTCAGTTTTTTATGGGAAATAAGCACAAAAAGTGCCAAAACAAAAAGAAAGTTTATCAAGCTGAATAAAAAAAATGCAAAAAAAAACGACCCTAAAAGGTCGCTTTTTTTCAAAAAACTAAAATTATTTAATTTTAGC
>NZ_DEZM01000105.1:0-19588 GCF_002364825.1 Acinetobacter sp. UBA3132
TGCTGGATCCAGTGGTTGAGCTTGGCAGATAATTCGGTAACGGTTTTTTCCAGTGCAGACAAAGGCTGATTTAGGCTTTCAGGATTTTTTTGCAATAGTTGCTGATACTGCTGTAAATAGTCCTGCATACGTTGCAGGGTACTTTGCGGCTCCTGATCAAAAACACTTAAAAATTCTGATTGGGTTAACTGCTGACTAATCTGCTGCTGTTTAGCCTGAGCATGACTTAAGGCCAATTGCTGCTGTGCTAACTGCTGTTCTAGGGGATGCAGGTGAGTAGTTTGAAACTGATTTTGCTCCGTATTCAGTTTTTTATACTGTTCAGATACCGTATGGATAGCATGATCCAGCTTTAAACCTGCTTCCAGATGTGGCTTGATCTGGTCTAAATGCTGCTGAAATTTCTGCTGCTGTTGCTCCAAGGCTACTAGTTTGGTTTCTTCTTCAATAAAGCGTTTTTTTAGCGTTTCAAACTCAAGGGTGAATTGTGCCTGTTGTTGCTGAATCTGAATTTTTTTCGGTTCTAAATGGGAACGCTGAATAAACTGATCACGGATAGACTGGAATTCATCCAGCTGTTCCAGTAATTGTTGCTGTCCTGCAGATTTATTTATGGCATCCAACTGGACATCATACACTTCTTTTTTTGCATGGACTTCGGCATACAGCTTATGTCGGTCCAGATGCCATTTTTTCTCATTTTCTAGCAGTTTTTCAGATTGCTGAAGATTCTGTAATTGTAAAGACAGCGCCGTCTGTTGCTGTTTTAAGGCGTTAATATCTTCTTCGGACAGGGTTTCAATATGTCCAATCAGCTTTTCCAGATCACTGCGCTTATTTTTTACTTCACTGAATTTTTGTGCTGCTTTTTGACTGACCACACTGAAAATTTGTGAATTAGTCAAATATTCCAGCAGGTCTGCACGTTCATGATCTTTGGCTTTTAAGAAGGCTCCCACTTCAGACTGGGCAAGCAGGACAGCACGGGTAAACTGCTCAAAGCTGAGTCCAATCAGTTTTTCAATAAGTGGCGTGACTTCGGATATTTTTTGGGTAAGCGTAGTGTCATCATCAAGGCATTTGATATAACGGTCGACTTTTAAATTGCCATCAATTTTATTGCGGGCACGGCGGATTTCCCAACGGGCAAGATAGCGCTTGCTATCCAGCGCAATAAATTCCAGTTCACTAAAGCCGGTGGTTGTGCCACGACGCAGAATATTTTTAGAATCTTTGATGGAAACATCCTGTCCACCTGTATCTTTGAGACTGCCAGTTGCACCTTTTAAACGTGGAATTTCGTTATACAGTGCCAGACACATGGCATCCAGCAGGGTAGATTTACCTGCACCAGTTTTACCGGTAATGGCAATCAGGCCGGCATGTGCCAACGGGCTATCATCAAAGCAAATATCATGAGTGCCTGCCAGAGAAGCCAGATTATTTAAACTCAAACGTAAAATTTTCATGGCATTTCCTTATGGCTGCTGCACATCAATATCTTGCTGGGCTTCATGTAGCAGCTGCAGGAAATCACGCTTTACCGAGTCATCTGGATCATAACCCATCTTTTCCCAGAGGTTACCGAACAGGGATTCCGGGGTCGGAGGCGCCAGATCAATTTTAGAAATGTGCGTGCTTGAGTCCGCTACTTGCTGATAAATCCGGGAAATACGTAGCAGTCGGTAACGGTTTGGCGGCAAAGCCTGTTCAATCTGCTGTCTGAGATCTACTGGGGGAGGCGCAGTGGTAGTGTATTCAATTTCCAGGAAATGGCGTGCAAACAGCTGATCAATTTCACCATTCGGCAAGGCCTTGACTTGGTCAATCAGATCATTGAGGTCGGCACGAATCCGGAGCAGATCTACAGTACGTGGAATGATCAGAGGCTCATATTGAAAGCGTTGTTCATCTGACTGCATCGGGTCAATTCGTACCTCTACAACCTGATGTTTATAATTCAATTCACTAAAAGACAAAGGAATAGGCGAGCCACTATAGCGGATATGTTCCTGACCGACTTTCTGCGGCTTGTGCAAATGCCCCAACGCGACATAATCAATACCATCTTCAAAAAGCGCCGTCGATAAGGCTTCTTCATGTCCCACTACAATCGGACGTTCAGAATCCGAAGTTTCTCCGCCTTGCATATGCGCATGTGACATCAGAATCAGCGCCTGATCCGGCTGTTTTCGTACTTTTGCTTCAGCAATGAGTTGCCGATGCAGATAGGCAATTGCACTCTGATTGCTGCTGGTATGTTCATTCAGTCCGGTAATTTCGGCACTACGTAGATAAGGCAAGGCCAGGCACCAGGCTAAAATTTTCTGTTCAGGACTATAAATCGGCACCATCAGGCGATCCAGATCCAGCTGATTATTTTCCTTGCGGCTGATGACACCGATTGCACGTGCATTGAATTTGGCAAGAAAAGGCTCAACCTGCTCGATGCGATAACCCGAATCATGGTTGCCGGCAATCATCAGGATTTGCATGTGCGGTGCCAGTGCATGGGCACTGGTTAAAAATTGATAAAGCTGTTTTTGTGCGCTGGAGGCCGGATTGATGACATCAAAGATATCGCCTGCAATTAGCAGGGCATTTGGCTGTTTTTGTCTAATTTGTTCCAGCAGCCAGCTCAAAAATTGGCGATGTTCAAATTCACGATCATGATTATGGAAAAATTGCCCCAAATGCCAATCTGATGTATGTAGAAAATGAACTGCCATGTCCCCTGAGCCTATAAAAGTTTAAACACCCGAAGTGGGTAAAAGCATGGATGAAACCAGCAAAAATCTTACTTCCGAAGCAGGAATGATCGTTTTGGTCTGGATGAAAAATATCAGTATAGTGAGCTCGATCTGAGAAAACCAGTATCGGGTTGGGCAACTACTTTTTATCTGACCCTAATAAGGCAATTTAATTTCTTGTTTTTTATCTATGTTTAAACTGGAGCAATAAAGAATAAAAATTTAGAAGCCCAAAAAATAAAGACCGACGATTCGAGTGATGGTGAAATCGTCGGTCAAAGTATGCTGTTTAAGAAAATTTTGGCTGCTATTCAAAACTTTCTGCTGCACACGAGTCTTATTGCTTTAGCAAAGATCAAACAGATTTGTGGATGCCGGTACAAATTTGGTGACCTTGTACCCTATATAACGTCAGCTTTACAGGATCGGTTGACAATACAATGAAAAAAAACTCATTTTTTTTTATACTAACTGCATCCTTTTGTGTGAGCGATGGCTATGGCGCCGCTAAAATGCTATTTTCTCTGGTTTTTTTTAATATGTTTTGTGATGACCTGTATTTGCGGCGTGATTGCAGCCCTAATGCCGATGGGAATGGGGGCTGTGCTGACCATGGTGCCGTATCTGGTGGCCATGATCTGGGTATTATTTAAATTTCTTCGTCAGAACCGTCGGGCACCGACACAAGCCGAACGTAAAAAAATCACTTTAGGATTCAGCCTGATTTTCTGGGGGTATAACCTGGCATTTTTATTATTGGGAATTCTGGTCGCCACCCGGTCCAATCCGAATGCCTGGCAGGATTTCATACTTTATCTTCAACAACCGCAGTTTATGAGTGTCGTGGTGATCATGTTCCTGTTGATTGCGATTCCATTGTATCTGCTGACTTACTGGTTCTATGGAAATCAGGCTCAGCGCATGGCCAACAAAATGTTTGGTAGCTCTCAGTAAATTATTTGCACATAAGTGACTAGAACTTTAGTCTAAAAAAAAAGCCTGAAACCCCTTAATATTCAGGCTTGATATCTTTTTCTGTAAGTCATTACGATGAATGGTATTTTTTGATAACTGCAAAGATTGGCCAGTTCAGTACAATGTTTGGGACCTAAGAAAAACAGCGACTGAATAACAATGCATAAGCCTGTCGTACTCATTACCGGAGCTAGTGGTTTTATTGGCCAATATGCGGTCAAACACTTTCTTGGACTAGATTGTCATGTCATTGGCCTGACGCGTGAACACCATCGCCTGGAAATGCATCCAGATTTTCACTGGATCAATGATTTTGATGAACTGCGTACCCGTCAGATTGATTATGTCATTAATCTGGCGGGTGAAAATATCGGTGCAGAGCGCTGGACTGCCGAGCGTAAAGATATTCTCTTGCAGAGCCGATTAGACACGACCCGTCAACTTTATGAATTTTTAAAAAAGAATCAGATTTTCCCGAAATGTATTTTGTCTACATCTGCCGTGGGTTATTACGGTATTGATCCTCAAGAACAATGGCAACAGGTGTATACGGAAGAAGCTGCGCCCCAACAGATTTTCATGTCTCAGCTTTGTGCGCAGTGGGAGCAGCTGGCCTTATCCTATACTGATCAGAATACCAAGATTATGCGTTTTGGTGTGGTGCTGGGCAGAAGAGGTGGCATCTTGCCACAAATGCTGATGCCAATCAAAATGAATCTGGTGGGTCGAATCGGGAGTGGTCGGCAGCCATTCGCCTGGGTGCATATCCAGGATCTGCTTAATGTGATGGATTTTCTGCTGCATGAAAAAAGCAACGCTCACATCTTTAATGTGGTTGCGCCTGAGAAAACCAGCCAGCTGCGTTTTAGCCAGACAGCAGCAGAGCTACTGAAGCGTAAACCGCTATTCGCTTTGCCTGGAAGTATTATGCAGTGGATGTTGGGTGAGCAGTCACAACTGATTTTAAATGGTCAGTATGTCCAGCCTAAAGCACTGCAAGATGCTGGCTTTGAATTTGAGTTTCCAAGCATCAAGGAAGCACTCACGGATCTAGTGGGAAAGCGCAGTTAAAAGCTGTAACTGATCCGGTGCATAGGCTTGTGAATCCACTAAAGTCGACTGTCCGAACATCAGCTGTCTGAGCAATATAGCAGAAGCAGGCGCCATGCATAAGCCATTGCGGAAATGGCCGAAATTGGCCCAGCCATTTTTCAAATTTGGCAGTTGACCTATATAAGGAATGCCTTGCGGTGAGCCGGGACGTAAGCCAGCCCATTCCTGGACAATCGGGAATTCTGCCAGTTCTGGAACCATCTCAAAACTGGCATCCAGAATTTTCTGACGAATCTCGACAGCAGGCGTGGTATTAAAACCGACTTCGCGCATGCTGGAACCACAGACAATATGCCCATCCTGACGTGGAATCAGGTACATGACCTGATTCATACACATGGTCGGCAGCCAGTGGTCTGGCGTTTTAAACAACACCATCTGTCCCTGAACAGGATGCACTGGGATATCTCTTTTTAGCTGCAGCGACCATTGTGCTGACCATGCGCCGGTGCTGAAAACAAACTGATCTGCTGCAATCCAGTCACCCTGTTCAGTTTGCACCGCATCAATTTGTGCACTACCAATTTTTATTTTCCGAACTGGCGTATGTTCTAGCCAACGCACGTAGGGATGCTGTTTTAAATAATGAATAATGGATTGGAGTAAGCGAGGGTTACGTACATTGGCGATGTGGGGGAAGTACAAAGCATGTTTAAATTCGGATGAAACCTGCGGATTGATCTGCTCAATCTGTTCCTGCTCGATATAAAGCGCTTGCTGCATCGGCTCATGATGTCGTTGAGCATAGTGATAGCCAATGTCGAAATCTTCTTCATCAAAGATCAGCATGCCGGTTTCATGAATTTCAAAATCAATGCCAGTAACTGGTTTTAATTTGTTATTCCAGGCCTGATATAGCGGTTTGGCATATTTGGCCAAGGCATTGACTGCCTGAGGATAACGCCATGGATACATCGGGGAAAGAATACCGCCACCGGCCCAGGAGGCAGCTTTTCCTGCCTGCTGCTGATCCAGAATCGTTACTGAACAGCCCTGTTCAATCAACTCCAGTGCAGTCATGAGTCCATTAATCCCTGCACCAATGATGGCAATATGCATCAGGTTTTAACCCTTATTTTCGAATCTTGTTTAAACCAAAAACCAAAAAAATGCCTTCCTTGAATCAAGAAAGGCATTCCAGACTATTTCATTTCTTTCAGTTTGATTGCAGCTTCTTCCGCAAAGTAAGTCCAGATGCCATCTGCACCAGCACGGCGGCAGCTCATCAATGATTCCAGAATCACGCTGTCAGATAGCCAGCCATTCTGGATTGCACCCGCCAGCATCGCATATTCACCGCTAACCTGATACACGAAGGTTGGAATGCCAAAAGTATCTTTGACTTCACGTACGATATCCAGATAAGGAAGGCCTGGTTTTACAATAACCATGTCGGCACCTTCCTGAATATCCAAGGCGATTTCATGCAGGGCTTCGGCACGGTTGCCGACATCCATCTGGTAATTATACTTATTGCCGCCTTTCAGGTTGCTTGAAGAACCTACTGCATCACGGAAGGGGCCGTAGAAGCTGGAGGCATATTTGGCAGAGTAGGCCATGATAGACGTATAGATATGACCATTGGCTTCAAAAGCTTCACGAATCGCACCGATACGGCCATCCATCATGTCACTTGGTGCAAAAATATCCGCACCGGCTTCGGCATGGCTTAAGCCCTGTTTAATCAGACATTCAACTGTTTCATCATTTAAGACATAACCAGTTTCATCGATAATGCCATCCTGACCATGCGTGGTATAAGGGTCCAATGCGCCGTCGGTAATCAGTACCATTTCTGGTAATTCTTTTTTCAGCAGGCGAACAGTGGTTTGAACCAGACCATCTTCATGCCATGCCGCTTCAGCAGTCAGACTTTTGTCTTCTTGTGGCGTTACCGGGAACAGCGCTAGTTTGCTGACACCCAACTCAAGCAGGCGTTCAGCTTTTTTCACCAGCAGATCTGCCGAAAGACGCTGAATATTTGGCATACTTGGCACGTCTTGAGTCTGGTTTTGACCCGGTAAAACGAATACTGGATAAATGAGATGATCAGCCGTGAGGTGCGTTTCACGAACCATTGAGCGCAGGTGTTCATTTTTACGAATACGACGCATGCGAGTTGCAGGAAACGCGGGACGATTGAACGTATAGGTCATAAAAATCTCATTGATCAATATTAAACTATGGGTATTGTAGTGCCTTAATTTGCATTTAGGGCAAATGGATACATTTTTTTATTTAATCAAGGTTATTCGAGCAAACTATGACGGTAGCAGAGAAAAGTTGGACAGGAAATATTGATTTAGGCTCGAATAAGGACGTTCTATTCAACCAGTTGTGTGATGCTTTTAATGCTTCACCATTCTACCAATATTGCGGTATGCAAATGCGCGTTATGGATGGACAGATTGAAGCATATGTGGAAATGCAGAAGGATCTGATTGGCAATGTAGCATTCCAGATTTTACATGGTGGTGTGGCTGCCACCATTCTGGATAGTATTGGCGGAATTACCGCAATGGGTGAGCTGTACAAAAAAGCCAGCCCTGAAGAGATGGAAGAAACCAGCAAAAAAGTTTCACGTCTGGCGACTGTGGATATGCGTGTCGACTATCTGGCACCCGGGCGTGGCAAATACTTTACTGCACGTGCAGAAACCCTGCGTCTGGGGCGTAAGGGATGTACCATGCGCATGACCCTGATTAATGATGAAGCTAAACCGATTGCGACTGCGATTGCATCTTATGCTTACTAGAAGCTGAGATAATGAAAAAAACCGCTGAATATTCAGCGGTTTTTTATGGCTTATAAATCTGATTTGGCCCGTTTTAAGGCATTTTGCCATTTTGCCAAGTGTGCTTCACGTTCATCATTTTGCATTTTCGGTTCAAAGGCCTGATCCAGTTGCCAGGACTGGGAAATTTCATTCAGACTGGAAAAAACTCCGGACTTTAAACCGGCCATCGCTGCTGCCCCCCAAGCGGTGGATTCCAGCATTTTGGGACGTAGCACAGGGACATTCAGTAGATCAGCCTGGAACTGCATCAACATATCATTTGAACTTGCGCCACCATCGACACGGAGTTCTTTTAAAGGATGAGCAATATCAGATTGCATTGCAGTCAGAATATCGGATACTTGGAAGGCAATAGATTCTAAAGCAGCACGTGCAATATGGGACTTATTGGTACCGCGTGACATCCCACAAAGTAAAGCACGTGCTTCACTGTCCCAGTGCGGTGCACCGAGACCAGTAAAGGCAGGTACCAAAACTACGCCGTCTGTATCTGGAACTTTACAGGCCAGTTTTTCTACATCTGAACTTTTTTGGATAATCCCCAGACCATCCCGTAACCATTGCACCACCGCACCCGCCATAAAGATACTGCCTTCCAGTGCGTAGGTCGTGTGACCCTGTGCTTGCCAGGCAAGCGTGGAAAGCAGCTTGTTCTGACTCAGTTGAATATCATGACCAGTATTAAACAGCATAAAACAGCCGGTTCCATAAGTGTTTTTTGCCATACCGGGTTCAAAACAGGATTGGCCAAACAGGGCAGATTGTTGGTCGCCCAAAATACCGGTAATAGGAATGGTAGCACCTAATAAACCAGGTGCCGTATCTGCAATATGGCAATCAGAGCTGATGATTCTTGGCAGGACTGCAGCTGGAATATTAAACAGATCCAGTAGGCTCTCATCCCAACTTTGAGTTTGCAGATTCATGAGCATGGTACGGGAAGCATTACTGGCTTCAATCACATGTTCAGCGCCTTGGGTCAGGTTCCAGATCAGCCAGCTATCGATGGTGCCAAAAGCGACATGTCCCTGTTCTGCCAAGGCGCGTAAACCCTCAGTATTTTCTAATAACCAGACCAGCTTTCCCGCACTGAAATAGGGGTCAATGCGTAGACCGGTTGTTTGTTGTACCTGATCCATCAGGCTTTGCTGAATCAGCTGATTACACCATTCTGTCGCACGGCGGTCCTGCCAGATAATCGCCGGCGCAAGGGGCTTGCCATTGCGACGGTCCCATACCACAGTGGTTTCACGCTGATTGGTGAGTCCAATCGCTTTAATGTCTTTTGCTAGAACTCCCGCAGAAGCGATCGCTTGCTGAACGACACCAATTTGGGTAGTCCAAATTTCTAAGGCATCTTGCTCGACCCAACCCGAACGAGGAGTTTGAATATGTGTTTCTTTTTGAGCTGTCGCTTGAACCTGTCCATGTTCATTAAAAATAATTGCACGACTAGACGTCGTTCCCTGATCAAGGGCCAATAAGTAGCTCATAATTTTTTTAAATACTGACTTGAATTTTTAAATATTAGCGCAATTATGTAATCAGGCGTATTCAAAAGTGTATTTGTGTAGAAAATGCATCGTATTTTTTACTAGTTATGCTATGATTGCTCTGTACTTTGGGGGTGTTCTTGGCTTCGACGCTGATGATGAAACTCATAGATGCATGCCGAGAGCGCATTTTCTCTCGTAAATAAAATTTGCATTTTAATAGTCGCAAACGACGAAACTTACGCTCTAGCTGCCTAAGGGCAGCTTGTCCGCATCCCTGAATACTTGTGGTTAGGGGTCCCGACTGAAGCGAACGCACACAAGTCCGTATGAAATCAAGCCTTGGGGTTTCGTACTAAATCTTAAAGGATCGCGATTTGTACCCTGTTCGTCGGGTCACAAAGAGCTAAATCAATAGACGATATCTAAGCATGTAGTATTCTCGAGCGTAATGTTGGCGGACGCGGGTTCAACTCCCGCCACCTCCACCAAAATTCTTTCCGAAGTAATCCATCGGAATCTAAAAAAGCCTTTAAACTCAATGTTTAGAGGCTTTTTTTATGCCTATTTGTCCGATATTGTCTGATCTCATTTGACCCCATATTTGCTCTTTTTGGGTAAATATTGGGAAAATTTACCCAGAAATTAATACATCAATTATGGGTAATCGACATGCCACTTACAGATACTGAATGCAGAAAAGCACAGCCGAAAGACAAACAGTATCGTCTTTCAGATTCACATGGTTTATCTCTAATCATTACCACCAAAGGTCAAAAATATTGGAATGTGCGCGTCACTGTCCATGGTGAACGTAAGTCTGAATCGCTTGGCCCATATCCAGATTTAAGTTTAAAAAAGGCAAGGGAACTTGCATACGAGCTTAAGCATCGATACTCACGTTCAGTATTGCATGAAGACTTAAAACCCTATTTCAAAGAAGTTGCAGAAGATTGGTTCAATAATCAAAAAGAAACCTGGTCATCCAAACATATCAGTAATGTACGAGCTTCATTGGATGAGCTTTATATTGCTCTTGCTAATAAGCGTATAAATCAGATTCAGGCTCCGGAGATTCTGCAAATCATTAAGAAGATTGAGGCAAGAGGCTCGCTTGAAATTGCAAAATGTACCTTGTTTCGCTGTGGTATGGTCATGAAGTATGCCATTGCCCATGGATACCGCTATGATAATCCAGCAGGTGATCTGGTTTATGCTCTCAAGAACAAAAGAATCAAGAATTTGGCTCGTTTACAGCCTCTGAAATGCCTGAATTTTTAAGAAAGATACGGCATTACAGTGCTATAACATGGACGGACTGCTGGATTGGGCATATCACTGAATAATACACTATGACCATTTTTAAAGCTGAACCAGCCATCATCAGTTGCAGCATCACCAGCACCTAATTTGTTGTAATCTAACATATCTAAGTCAGCTCCTTTTTCGATATTCACTTGCTGACGATGCTGAACAGTCGATACATAATTATAGTGCACTGTACTGACGTGATAACCGTCTAAACCATTTTCATTCTGTAATTTCCAATTGCCTGCAAAGGTATAAGCTGATTTACCTTGAAATACTTCAAGCTCACCCGTTGGTGACTGCTCAACCATTAAATCAAGAAAGCCCTTGGCATCGCCCAAAAAATCTTCTAAACAATCTGTCGCTTGGTTATCTAAACTAACAAATACAAAACCACGATAACTGGCAATACGACGTTGTTTAAGACCACGTATGGTTTTATCGAAGTGTTCGCAATATTCGCCTGAAGCCTTAACTTTAATTAGGCGACTATCTGATTTATAGGTGCAGGTATGGAAGGGACAGGCAAACGTGGCCTGGCTTCCTTTACTGACACGTGTCAAGGTAGCGCCGCGGTGTTCACACGCATTGACCATGGCATGAAGTTCACCATTACTGTCGCGGCTAATAATTAGGGGTTGGCGACCAATTTAAACCGTCACATAATCGTTATTATTTGGAATTTCACTTTCGTGACAGGCATAAATCCAGGCTTTTTCAAAGATCTGCTCCATCTCAAGGTCAAACAGTTCAGCTTCAGTGAACATGTCTCGAGCAATGCGGTACACACCATCATGTGGATGAGAATCAATACAGTTCTTAACAAAGTCTTGTCATTCAGTAATACTGCGTAAGGTCATTATTATATCCTCTAGTCTATTAGGATATTTCCCTCATTAAAGCGAAATTCATCCTATACAGCTATCCAAATCCTCCAGATCTTTATCCGTTGTTTAGGATACTAAATAATTTTTAATTTAAATGATTAGCCTGAATCGCGGATAAGCAATTGGTCGTGAAAAACAGGAAGATCAGAGCAATCAGCTGAGTTACCACATAAATAAAAAAATGATAATTTAAATAATAGATTTATCAGTTTGAATAGGATTTATAATAATAATGTTCTCATATTTTCTATGAATACCATATCACCTGTAAAAAAAATAGAGAGTTTGGTAACTTAATTTAATTCACATTAAGTTTAAAATAAAATACTGTTATAGTGGAAGTATAAAATTCTAAATCACTTGTTAATATGAAAAAATTAACTATAATTTCAATTGCTTACTTAATGATTTTTAGCTTTCCTACTCAAGCAGAAAATACATCTGAATTATATAAATTATGGGAACAATATTACCAAATAGAACAGACTAGCCCAGAGCAGGCAACGCACATTTTGCAGCAAATTAGCCAGAAATCGCCACAAGATCCAAAGGTGTGGAAAACCTGGACATATCTGGAAATGCGTAAAAATAATAATAATCAAGCCTTAATCTATATTGATCGAACCCTTGAATTAACACCGAATGATGAACAATTGTTATTGCAAAAAGCCTATCTATTGAATTCTGCTCAACGTAATCCCGAAGCTTTAGAAATATTCAAAAAACTGCAAAATTCCTCAGATCCTGAAACAGCAGCCAAAGCCCAACAGGCAGTAATCAATTTAAGTGGAACAACAAGCGGTCAGACTAAGAATACTTTTACCGATATCTATTTTTCTCCTTCTTTTGAAGGACGTTACGACACGGTCATCTTGCCCTTGAAGTTCCGTTATGGACGTTACTGGGGAGAAGAAAACCGTGGCCAGATTTATGGCTTTGCCAGTATCAACCGGGATACCCGATCTACCANNGTGCACGACCTGAGATTATTGACCAGAATGCAGCCATTGTCGGTGTTGGAACGAATTACCGTCCTTGGGAATGGCCAGTCTATCTGTATCTGGAACTCGGCGGAAGTTATGATTTGATCGATTTAAATCGAGACAAATTCAGGGAAAGCATTAATTTTGGTTTGACGGGTTATCAGGAATGGTATTGGCAGGATTCCAAAACTGGCCATAGTCCGGTTCCCCAGCAGATCCAGTATTTTGCAGAACTGTATGGCAATGCGGCAAGTTATTCACGTGAAGATTATAATGTAATTGGTGATTTGCGTCTGCGTACTGGCTGGAACTTTAACCGGGATCATCTAGGCAATATCCAGACATATTTGAAGCTACATACGATTAATGATTCCAATAATGAATTTTATAACAACTTGGCAGAGCTGGGACCGGGTATAGCTTGGCAACCTGCAGACTTCCCAATCAAGCTACGTGTTGAACAGATGTATGGCAAATATGTAAGTGGGGCACCTGAGTCTGGAAAAAGAACTTTCGATAATACCCGAGTAGAACTGACTTATTACTGGAGTTTTTAACCATGCCGATTGATCTTTCTTTTATTTTTGGTACCCGTCCTGAACTGATTAAACTGGCACCCGTCATCTTAAAAGCCCGGCAAGATTCACGTTTTAAAGTTAATGTGGTATTTACTGGCCAGCATCTGGAACTGGTACAGGATGCAATCGAGTTTTTCCAGATCGAAATTGATCATCATCTGCAAATCATGCAGCCAGGCAAAAGCCTGAATATCCTGTTAAGCAAGGCATTGACCGAATTGGATCAGGTATATCGTGACATGCCAAAATGTGATGTGATTGTAGTGCAAGGGGATACTACCACTGTACTTGCAGGTGCTTTGGTGGCCTTTAATCTGAATATTTATCTGGCGCATGTTGAAGCCGGATTACGCTCTTTTGATCTCATGCATCCATTTCCGGAAGAAGCTAACCGACAACTGGTTTCCCGCTTGGCCCACTGGCATTTTGCGCCAACCCGACGTTCTGCAGAAAATTTACGCCAGGAAAATATTCCAGACCAGCAGATTTTTATTACCGGTAATACCGTGGTTGATGCTATTCATCATGCCCGTGATTTAATGCAGTCTTCTTCTCAGCAGTCTCAGCAAAGGTTAGAGCGAATGGGGCTAAAGTTAAATGAACAAGATAAACTGGTCTTGCTGACCGCACATCGACGGGAAAATTTTGGCGAAGGTATTCAGAATATCTGTGCCGCCATTCATACACTATGTCGCCGTTATCCAGAGCTGCATTTTGCTTGGCCTGTGCACCTCAATCCGCAGGTATATGAAATCGCCTATCGCGAGTTTCTGAATCATCCGCAGGTGCATTTGTTAAAACCGCTGGATTATCCGGACTTACTGGCTGTTTTAGGTACAGCCTATTTTATTATGACAGATTCAGGCGGTATCCAAGAAGAAAGCCCCACCTATCAAAAACCGGTGCTCATACTGCGGGATGTAACGGAACGCCCGGAAGTGGTTGAAGCAGGTTGTGGAATACTGGTCGGTACTGATCAGACCAAAATCGTACAAGAGTTTTCTCGTCTAATGGATGATCCAGCCTATTATCGACAACATGCAGAAGTCGAAAATCCATTTGGTGATGGTCATGCTTCGGAACGTATTTTAGAACAGATGCTGCAAGATTTAACAGTCAGAGCTTAGTAATTGATTTTCATCCACAAATAAAGCCAGAGCACACTGGCTTTATTTAAATAATGTGGACCATCAAAAATATAGACACGCTCGCCAGCATAAGCTTTCAACTGTTTTGCAATTTCCCAAGGATAAGCTGCACGAAAGCCGCCTCCCGGTTTAGGCCGGAAAGCTTCGAGAATAATCACAACTCTTTTGTCACCAACCTGATGTTTAAGGTTTTGATAAATCACCGCCGCTTCTTCGGGGCTGCGCGTGCCTACACCGACGCCATCCTGAAAAAAGACTTGGGCATTATCAGGTAACCAGCTTTCAAGCCAGTAATGTAAAAACCGTGATTTGCGATCTGCACTATAAATGCTGATCCAGATTGGTCGCTGGAACTCGGCAACATAACGCGCCAGATTGGCAACTCCATGCCAGCTTGGATCAGCTTCTACAGGAAAATAATAAGCAGCAGGCTGAACTGGAAGAGAAGTTTTAATAATCTGTTGGGATTGTAAAAAGAGCTGATCAATATTTTCACGTGCCACAGGTTCCTGAAAAATGCCTGCCAGACCTAAGATAACCTGCTTGGACCAGGGTTGTTCGGCAATCGTATTCCAGTCCGGCTGATGTTGCCATTGGGCTCCGGAGATTTCTTTAAAAAAGGAGCGTCCGTCTACAATACTCCATTGAGTGACTAAGGTATCGATGCCTAATAAGTGCCAGTTACCGGAGGCGTGACTAATCTGGTCAACCCGCCAGAAAATACCCTCAATTTTAGGCGCTGTTACCGCTTTAGCATCTGCACGTGCCATAAAAAACGCAGAGCCAGTAAAAGCCAAGGCAGGAAGTGCCAGTAACACCAGTAAGCCTAAAATCAGGTATTTTTTCATCATTATTCTTCTTTGGTTTTTTGTGCCTTACGGGTTCTGCGCCAGAACAGCAGCCCTATAATGAGCGCAGCAACAATCACTAGAATAATAGCAATAGTTCGCATGGAAATCTGTTCAATTATCGGGGTTTCTGCTTTTTCTATAGCTGTTTGACTAAGTACGGTAATTTGTCCTTGGGCAGAAATAAACAAGGCCGCAGTATTGTTCGGGATTTTCTGCTGGATTTGCGGCCAGAAGCGGGCAAAATTTTCTACGCCGAGGTTGTTGTCGCTATAAATCCAGAAATTCCCGTTTCTGACGGTGATCAAACTACCATTTGCCGTAGTAGGTAAGTAAAGAATCTGACTGTATTCTTGCAATTCAGATTGATAACGCTGGGCATTCAGCAGGATATTAATGGTTTTAGGTGTACTTGGATTCAGCTGGGTGATATTCAGACCAATTGGATCATTACTGAGCAGCATGTTCTTGGCAACTTGAGCCAGGCTGATCGCGATGGGGGTGGCTATAGGCGTATTCATGGCAATTTCAGGAGTCTTGTCAAAAACTGTAGACAGGCTGATGACTCCCTGTTTCATCTGGTAAGGCAGACTAAGCTTGGATTTTTTAGCATCAATCCATAAGGCATTACCCGCATTAGGTAGACAATTATTGCTATTTAACTGGTTATTATTCACCGTCATGTTAAAGCTGTTGGTATAGGGATAATCTGCCCCTACAAATTCAAACTGCCGCTCAACCGGGCTGGAATCCAGTTTTGCCAGACTGGTACTACCTGCGAGTACTTCATTGAGCCAAACCTGTAAGGTCGAGCCTTGTAAGAGTCCGCTTTGCGAACGGAAATTAAGCTGACCCTTTAAAATATCCGTAACTTCCCAAACAGCAGGAAAGACCAGTGAAATATTTTTGGGAGTATTGTCTAGTTTGAAATCGGAAATGCCCAAATCAGCCAAGCTTTCAAAACGGCGTACACTGGCCCAGTTTGGTCGCGCGACAGGGCCATTTAAACTCGCTGTTGCAGTATTTAGTTGTGCCAGATATTGCTGATTGAGCAGAGCATTGACGGCCATCAATAATTGGGATTCTGAAGAGTATTCAATCGTCAGACTTGGTACCTGGTTGACTTGATTTAGACTCATCCGGGCTGCGGGTAATTTTGCGGCCGAACGCTGAATATTGATCATGAAATCAGGTGCTGATTGAGGAGTGGTATTTAGCCGCCATTGCACAGGTGTCGCAAATTTCCAGGCAGTTGCCAGCCTACTCATCATGGTGGCTTCCAGGAAATTTGCCGTATTAAAACCTAGCAGTGCCTGTACTGGTTCTGAGCGGCTCAATTGGCTATTGAACAGGACATCCGGGAGTTGATTCAGCTGCATGCTGTTACGCTGCGATTGGTAACTCAGATTTGGTTGAGTCAAGGTAGTCTGTAAATTGCTTGATTCAAGACAAATATTGGCAGTACTTTGTCCAGGTCCTGGTTTTTGTAAAATACTGATATCCAGCCGATGAAAACCGCTGTCGGCAGGGGGGAGGCTAAAATTTAATGTGCCTTTACCACTCAAATTTTGTTGATGAATCAGCTGATTGTCATACCGGACAATCACTGTACTGCTACCCTGTACATTAAACTGACTGCTGAACTGGACATCCTGCCAGCTTTCACCTTTTCCAACATAAAAAAAGTAAGGTGTAGTTTGCTCTACATGCCGTGCAACTACATCATCAAGCTTCCAGGTGGCCGCATAGAGAGGTGCACTAGACAATGCCAAGATAAGTGAAGACATTAATCTCAAGGGAGCTGTTTTTATGTGCATGATCATTTTTTTTCCTTCTTTCGTTCTGTCTTGTACCAGGTAATTCCCTCACCCTTGATTTTGCCTTTTAACATGTCCCAGGCGGCTTTAAAGACAATCAGGAGAAATACCTGTGAATAGGTGAAATAGGCGATAAAGGCATAGAAGTAAAATCGTTTAGGCACTTCTTTTTCCAGACTGAGGGTGAACCAGATCTGGACCAGATAAAGAATAAAGGCCAAAATGAAGAGTAAGGTAAATGGACCGGGAATCGTGGTGCCATCAATACCGAGTAGACCAACCACCAGCGTCATATGACTTAAGAACAGGGCTGGCACAAAAATGATGTAACACATAATATTGTTGCCGATCTCCATTCCGATTGGAAAAGGATGCCGGAGCGCTGTTCTTAAATATTTACGGGTTACATAAAAGTTACCTTGAGTCCAACGCGAGCGTTGTTTGATAAAAATATTCAGGTCGCCCGGATCCTGTTGCCAGCCTACGGCATAAGGCACCCATTTAATCCGTTTATGTCCCATAAAAATCCGGTAACTCATTTCGGTGTCATCGACCAAGGATTTTTCGTCAAATCCGCCTAGAATATCGAGTGCATCTCGCCAGATCACATAATTGGTTCCCATTAGGGTGGAAAGACGGAAACGCAGCCAGCGTCCACCCTGAAAAATCCACTGGAAATAGATAAACTCGATAGCGATAAAGGTACTAAGGGGGCTGTCTTTCCAGTTGCGGGTACGAACTTTACCATTCACTGCGACCAGACTAGAATCTGCCAGCAAGGTCTGGGCAATCAGTCGCACACAATCTGGCTCTGGCGTACTGTCCGCATCATAAACCGCAATCAATTCTCCGCGGGCATGTTTGAGTCCGTTATTCAAAGTTCTGGATTTACCTTTACCGCCTTGACCTTTAGGCACATTGATGACCCGAATGACTGGAAATTCGGCTGCCATACGATCGGCAATTTCCTGGGTATTGTCTTTGGAGGCATCATTAATCAGCAGTACTTCATAGCTTTCAGCCGGATAATCCTGTGCAGCTAGAGAGCGTAAGGTATCTTCAATCACCAGTGCTTCGTTATATGCCGGCACCAGCACACTCAGCATGGGCCAACGTTCAGGTATTGGTAAATTGGTCAGTTCCTGACTGGCTCGAATCGAATAACGCCAGGCAGAAAAGCTGAGCCAGGCCCAAAAGGCCTGTGGAATCCAGATCCCGATAAAGCCAGTAATAAACAGAATATCGATCATGCTCATGATTTTTTGAACCTCCGCCATAACATGGTGATCAGGAGGATGAGCATTAAGATAACGATCACAACAACGGATGCCCAGGAAGTAGAGGTACCCCAGAAGCTTAATAAATTAGGGTAATGGGTCGAGAGCACCAGATGTAATGGCAAGATTATGATTCCTGCTGAGAGCAAGATATAACCGAATGGATTGGTATGCACCCTGTTCATTTGGCTGTCAAAGCGCGTATTTAAAAAGGTCCAGGAAATTCCCAATTCAGGATAAGCAATCTCATTTTCACTAAGAGGCGTCTGAGGATTCAGAATAATTCCGGTACCATTGAAGGCAGTCTGTGGATAGGCGGTGTAAAATTGTTGTTGACCAGATTGAATTAAACGGGCGGGTAAAGGCAGTTGTCCAGGATTGGCCTGAACAATGTAAAGTCCCGCAGGTAAAGTTTTGAGATTCGGATTCCAGCCATCCTGTATATAGGCAGCCATGGGACGTAGACCTGCACTGGTGGCGAGGGTCGCAAGTCCGCGAAAACGCTTTGGTTCGATACTGCTTAGATCAAGAATCGGGATAGCACCTTCCGAAACCTCCTGTTTGATCTGAAAGTAGATTGACGGTTTCATGAAATTTTCAGGAATGATTAAACCCGGTTTAATACCCTGATTTTTCATGGTTTGATAAGTTTCGTACTGTAGTTGATCAAAGCTAAATACCGGCCATAGCTTTCTGGAAGCAGGGAAATGAGCAGGAATTTGTGTAATATCTGAAGATTGTTCTGCCTGTACCGAATCGACTTCTTTAATCTCACACTGATAATATTGTTGATAATAAGAACTCAGTACCGGGTCAGGTAGTGTATTGACTGAAATGATCAGACCGCAGACATGCAACAAATGATTCATAGGCGTTCCTCCAGAGAGGACACGCCTTGATGATGAGATTGATGAGTAATCTCTGTTTTAATCAGTTCAATCTGTTTGATTTTTTCAATCAGTTGTTTGGAAATAGTAGATTCTCGATCGGCAATCATAATTACGCGCAAGACCGAGAGTCGGCTATCAGTAAAGGAAAAATGAGGAACTTCAAACTTACTTTCCAACACATGGATAATTTTTTGTTGCAACAGTTTTAGTTCATCCACCTGCAACATATCTCTTAATAAATTTTGGTTGGTAATTTCTATATAAATTTCATCATATTGAGGAATCAGATTCAGATTTAACATATCCTGAACCTGAGTTTGGGTATAGGAATAAGTACTAATAGGTAATGTTTTATGGGTCAGATTTTTACGATAAGTATCCAGTAAATTGTCTGTTTTCCTATTGGTCGACATCATTTCATAATAAATACTGAGTAGAAGTGGTGCGATAGGTAGAATAAAAAGCTGCAACAAGCGAGTATTAATATCCATGCTATCAGTCTGGACACTAAATAGAATATAAATAAAAAGAATAATAAAAATGACAATACTTAATACAACGGACTGAACTACATTTAAAAAGCGGCCTAACAGAATAAAGCCAATTAGAAGAATCCAGCTTCCGACTAGTTCCGTACGTACCCATTCATAGCCAATTAGTCCTATAAATATAACTATGACCAAGGGTAAAAAGGTGATGGTTTGATTTGTCCTTACTAACCAAT
>NZ_DEZM01000068.1:0-913 GCF_002364825.1 Acinetobacter sp. UBA3132
CCAACTGAGCTAAGCGCCCTTTCAAATCGACTTCATCGCTTGATGAGGTGCATTATAGAGAATCTTCACAGCGTGTCAAACGCTTTTCCGAATGTTTTCCACTTTTTAGGTTCGAGTGATTAAAAAATAGGTTGATCGCCAAAAAAAACAACACTTTTTGTTTATTTTTTAAGTCTATACCGAAATTTATTGAATCTCGAACTCAGATAAGGCGGTATTCATTACTTGCTGGATCGTTCCTTTTCTACACCATACGGTCCAAAAGCTGCTATTTCGCCAAAATAGTATACAAAGCTTTATCTAAGGACACGTTGTGATCATGTAAAAACGTATCTGTAATTATTTTTAATCAAAAATAAGTCGGGATTTATGTCATATTTTTCGATTTAGGAGGAAATTCAGCTTATTTCAAAGGCAAACCATGCTTTTCATTATGCTCTAAAGCTGCCTGGTCACTCATATTTAAAGGTGAATAGTGAGATAAAATCCTTTTACGCTCTCTACCCTATCTCACTCTCTGTAGAGATTTAAAATAGGAGCCATGAAAACATTGGTAAGAGACTATTTTTCTAAAGAATGTTCTGAGATATAAACCAGAGCCTGCTCATTAACCAGATCAAACAGCTCGATCAGGTCGGTATTACGCATACGGATACAGCCATGTGACATTGGTATCCCCATCGGTTCTGTATCTGGCGTGCCATGAATGTAGATATAACGGCGGTAAGTATCACAACCTTCACCATAGTTAAAACCGTCTTCCAAACCACTCAGCCATAAAATCCGGGTCAGAATCCAGTCCCGATTGGGAAATTCTGCTGCCAGTGATTCAGAATAAATCTCTCCTGTAGCCTGACGGGCAATGAATACACTATTCAATGGTGTATCAGCCCCGATTTTTTGCGCAACTTTA
>NZ_DEZM01000068.1:1126-25092 GCF_002364825.1 Acinetobacter sp. UBA3132
CCGATTTTTTGCGCAACTTTATGCCAGCCTCGAGGCGTTTTACCACTATTTTCTATTTCTCCGATACCATTTTTACCACTTGAAATTGAATAACTCTTGGCAAAACGAGGTAGATACAGTTTTTGTGCAGCCAGATCAATCTGAATATCGGCTTGTTCTATAGTCCATTGCTGCATACATTTATTCCCTTTCAGACGGTATATGCTTTTCAGAGATTGGCTTGGGTTCCGGGCGGCACCATAACCAGATTGCCACGATTAGCATGGTCAGATCAGTAAAGATTTTGACAGCCAGCGGTGCATTGGTAAATAACATGATAATCCCGCTAACCAGCATCATGATACTGGCAAACCATTTGGCTTTACGCGGCACGGTCCGATTGGCACGCCAGTCGCGTAAAGTCTGTCCATATTTAGGGTGATTCAGCAGCCACTCATCCATCTGCGGCCAGCCTTTAGAGGCAGCCCATGTGGCCAGAATCAAGAAAACCGTTGTTGGCATGCCAGGCAAAACCGCACCTATAAAGCCTAATGTCACAAAAATGACCACCAGACTTCGCCAAAACAACACTTTCATACAGCAACCCTAACCACGGAATTGGGGTAGTATAAGGTGTTTTTGATTCTTATCCGTTGTATTTCTGCATATTTAGCTAGGACTCTTCATGCCTGTACCCTGCCTGACTCAGGACTTTATTGAACCGTGGCAACAGTATCAGCATCCACTGGTACGTCAGCTGGCGTTCGCTGTTGGCAGTCCAAATATCCTTTCTCAGGTGCCTGACAAACTTGAACTAGAGCATGCCTTTGACTTGCATTCAGATCAAATATGGCAACAATATCTGGAAAATTATCATCCACGACTTTTAGAACTGGATCAAAATCCACAGGCTTTGGAAAACTTTGTTGCACAACTCAAAAGTACTCGTCTTGGACTGCGTTTCGAAATGCTGATCTGGTTTTGGCTGCTGGATAAGGGTTATCATCCCTATACCCTGCTTGGACATAGTATTCAGAAGATTGATGGACCCAAAACCTTAGGTGAACTTGATTTTCTGTTGTTCAATAAACTCACCGAAAAAATCGAACACTGGGAAATTGCTTTAAAATATTATCTGGCTGAAGCAGACTTTAGCTTGCCGCATTGGTATGGATTAAACCGAAGCGATACCTTGAATCGCAAGCTGAAGCATTTCACTCAAAAGCAGTTCCAGTTTCAGGATGCGCTGGATTACCCAATTGATCAGCGTTTCTGTGTATTGAAAGGTCAACTTTTTTTACCGATTCACCATATCGCGCCTATTCCAGGCTGGGTCAATACCGGACGGCGTTTGGGTCGTTGGGGCTATCAGATTCCAGACCGGGAACAAGGCTTTTATCGTTTGCAACGACATGAATGGATCTATCCAAACCGGCATATGAGCAGTGACTATCCACAGTGGTGGACTAATGGCTTATATAAATCGGCACTCAGCGGAGATTTCTATATGTTCCGTGTCCCGACACTGATCTAGGATATTTACTGAAAAATTTGATAACTATTACATTAATTTACGCAAGCACTATGAAAACCATATATTTTTTCTTTCGTATATTTTCTAATCTAACTTCCACATCATAATAATTTTATTATTGATAACACGGAGATGATGATGAAAAAAATTCTTGCAACTTCTTTAATCTTGGCATTTGTACTTACAGGTTGTAATACTGTGAAAGGCGTTGGTAAAGATGTGTCTAAAGCGGGTGAAGCCGTGACTGGTACAGCAGAAAAAACTTCTGATGAAATTCGCCGCAACTAATCTTATTGCCTTAGTAAAAGAACCCTGCGCTTGTCAGGGTTTTTTTATGTCTGTGATTCACAAGTTACTGCATCTTCGCCTATCATAGTGCCCACAATATTCTTGATTTATGAATGAATCGCATATGACATCTTCCGCAACTCTCGATTTAAGCCTGCAACTGTTACGTCAGCCTTCCGTTACTCCAGTCGATCATGATTGCCAGAACATCATGGCAGAACGCCTGAAAAAGGTAGGCTTCAACATCGAAAACATGCGTTTTGAAGATGTCGATAATATTTGGGCGCGCAAAGGGACGGATGGCCCGGTGTTCTGTTTTGCAGGTCATACAGATGTAGTGCCAACCGGCAACCTGGATGCCTGGAACTCTGACCCGTTCCTGCCAGAAATCCGTGATGGTAAACTTTATGGTCGCGGCAGTGCAGATATGAAAACTGCATTGGCAGCCATGGTCGTTGCTACTGAGCGCTTTGTAGAAAAATATCCAGATCATAAAGGTTCAATTGCTTACCTGATCACTTCTGATGAAGAAGGTCCATCGATCAATGGTACGGTAAAAGTTATTGAGGCCTTAGAAGCGCGTAATGAGAAAATTACCTGGTGTCTGGTAGGTGAACCATCTAGTACCAATAAACTTGGTGATATTATTAAAAACGGCCGTCGTGGCTCATTGAATGCCAACCTGACTGTCAAAGGTAAACAAGGTCATGTGGCCTATCCACATCTTGCTGTGAATCCAATTCATACTGCATCGAAAGCCATCGCTGAACTCTGTGAAACTGTTTGGGATAATGGCAACGAATACTTCCCGGCAACCTCTTTCCAGATTTCCAATATCAATGCTGGCACAGGTGCAACCAACGTTGTTCCAGGCACAATGAATTTACTGTGCAACTGGCGTTATTCAACTGAAGTGACTGCTGACGAATTAAAAGCACGCACTTTAGAAGTTCTGGATCGTCATGGTGTGGAATATGACATTCAGTGGACTTTATCTGGCCTGCCATTCCTGACACCAGTCGGTGAACTGGTAAATGCTGCTAAAGATGCGATTCGTGATGTCACTGGTACTGAAACCGAACTGTCAACTTCTGGAGGTACTTCAGATGGCCGTTTCATTGCCCCTACCGGTGCTCAAGTCCTTGAGCTAGGCGTATTAAATGCCACCATCCACCAGATCAATGAGCATGTCGATATTGCAGATCTGGAACCACTGGCTGAAATTTACGAAAAAATCCTGATCAATCTGTTGGCAAACTAAGCCAGATTGAAAAGCTCCAAATAAAAAAGGAACTCCGTTGAGTTCCTTTTTTATATTCTTAGATCTATATAGCTTAATGGCCGACCAAGGACTGAATATGTGCCATCTGGGGAATATGGTACATCGCCTCGCCCATACGTACATACTGGAAAATCGTCGGATCTGTCACTTCGCGTTCATCATCGACAATTTCCGAAATACGTAAACGGATGGTCTTGGGCATTTCATTGCACATCAGGGCAAAACGCTGATTCGCTTCATCCCCTTCAATGACTAATGCTACACCATTCTTACGGTCTGGATCATTCACTGCATAAACTGGAAGTTGTGCATCATGCCACTCTACAGTTTTTACCTGTGTAGCACTATCCAGCGCTGATAGAACAATGTTCTGCGGCAGCAACATCGGATCCTTGCCATGACAGTCGATGATATACGCATCAATAAATCCCGTAGATACGGTAATGAGATGCTGTAGCTCCTGCTGGCTGATTTTATCGGCCGACACTGCGTTCACATTAGTCTGACTATTCATTCATTACCCCTGTTGAGCAGCAATTAATTCTTGAACATTGGCAAGCAGCTCCGCTTCCTGGAACGGTTTACCCATATAGTGTGTTACACCCAGACTGAAGGCACGCTCACGATGCTTCTCCCCAGTACGTGAGGTGATCATGATAATTGGCAAGTTGCGGTGAATATCATGATGGCGAACCAAGTTAGTTACTTCGAAACCATCCATACGTGGCATTTCAATATCCAGCAACATCAGGTCTGGACGGACATTTTCCAACTGTTCAATCGCGTCGACACCATCTTTGGCAGTGACAATATCATAACCCTGACGCTCTAACAGACGTGACGTTACCTTACGTACAGTTACCGAGTCATCGACAATCATGACCAGACGACGTGCATTACCACGACGCGACAGATCCTGCTGATCAGATAACTGTTTGATACGCTGAGTCGCCTGAACCTGACGGGCAATATTCTGACCATCCAGAATCAGACAGACCTGACCATCACCAAGAATGGTTGCCCCTGCAATCACACCCACACTGGCAAACTGCTGTCCAATCGGTTTCACTACGATCTGTGCACGTGAGCCAACTAATTGATCCACCAGCAAAGCGATACTTTGACCACCATTACCCTTGATGAGGAGTACTGGTAATGAATGTGCGACATTATTCAAACGTGGAATTGGCTGATTAGAGACAAACTCAGACAGATAGCGCAGCTTGTAGTTCACACCATCAATCTTGAAGTAATCATCCTTACTGTTGAAGTAAGTTTCCAGTGTTGCTGGTGCAATACGGACAATACGGTCAATCTGTGCCAGAGAAATGGCAAATTGCTGGTCACCTGCTTTCACCATCAAGGCATCACTGACTGCCACAGTGGTCGGTACGCGAATCGTAAAGGTAGTGCCTTTGCCCAGTTCAGAATTTACCGAAACGTGACCGCCCAGCGTTTTGATTTCGCTTTGTACCACGTCCAGACCAACACCTCGACCCGAAATCTGGGTGACTGCTTTAGCCGTACTGAAACCTGGATGGAAGATGAATTGCAGCAATTCTTCCTGATCCACCTGCTGTTCCGCTTTGATCAAGCCCAGACTGATGGCTTTAGCACGAATACTCTCCGCATCAATCCCCTTACCATCATCACTAAAGGAGATAATGACGTCGGTACCCTGACGGCTAATGTTCAGGACAATTGAACCGACTTCTGGCTTATTCAGCGCAAGCCGTTCTGCAGTATCTTCCAGACCATGGTCAATCGCATTACGCAGCATGTGCTCAAATGGGTTTACCAGACGTTCCAGAATGGTACGGTCGAGTTCACCTTCGGTATTCTGAACAATCAGCTCTGCCGGACGGTTCAGTGTGGTCGAAGTTTGACGCACAATACGTTGTAAACGTGGCAACATACGGTCAAATGGTACCAGACGGGTACGCATCAGACTTTCCTGAATCTCAGCCTGGATACGCGATTGTTGCAATAGCAAACCTTCGGTATCACGGATTTTTTCCGCGAGCGTGGTCTTAAAGTCGACCAAGTCCGATGCAGATTCAGCAAGAGATTTAGATAACTGGTTCAGGGATGAATATTGGTCCATCTCCAAGGGGTCGAAGTCAGCATAGCGTGAGTTTTCTGAGCCATGTTTGGCAATAATCTGAGACTCCAGCTCGCCTTCCATACGGCGCAGCTGATCAGCCAGACGTTTGATCGCCAGTTCCATCTCATTTAAGGTATTGCCGAGCTGTCCCAGATCCATCTCGATACGCGAACGGTTAATTGCATTTTCGCCTGACAGGTCAATCATCTTCTCGACCAGTTCGGCTGAAATACGGATCATCTCGTTACTGCTATCGCTTGAGGTGTTCTCAGCCCACTCACCCATCATATTTGGTGGTTCAGTACCATCACCCTGAACAAACTCGAAGCCAGTTGTAACTTCCAGACTTTCAGTTTTGGTCAGACGTTCAGGTAGCTGTGCAGTGACATCTACAAACTCAATCGCATCCAGCGCTGCTTTGATTTGCTCAAAACCATTGTAATCATTATCAAAAATGGCTTGACCCAGCCATTTCAGGGTCTTTTGCAGCAGACTGTCATAGGCATTGGAGTTAAAATGATGAACAGCAAACTGTTCAAATGCACTTTCCAGACCATAAGCAATACTTGCGATGCTTTCATTGCTGATCATGCGGGCGCCACCCTTGATACTGTGGGCAGCACGCTGAAGTTGCAGCAATAAGCTACGGTCACTTCGCTGATCGAACCATTGGTTCAGTAATTTTTCTGCATTTTCCAGAATCTCTTGCGATTCTTCCAGGAAGGTTTCTTCAACAATTGATTGCAGATCATCTTCATCAGCAAGCATAGATTCAGCTGACTCAGCAGTAAGTGTTTCGCCTGACTGATCTTCCTGAATTTGCTCATCTGATGCAGGAACAGATTCAGCTTCAAAGCTGTATACTCGCTCAAGCGCTTGTGATTCCACAACGATCTCAGCAGATTCCGATGCATCGTCAATAACTTCTAGTTCTACAGAAGTCTCTGCTTCTACCGTCTCAACAGCAGCTACCGGAGTTGCAGTAGCTGTTCCAGCCACAAGTGCCTGGATATTTTGCAGCATATGAATAGCTTCAGGTGCCGGATAATCAATCTTATCATCACGAATACTCTGGATACGGTCTGACACGTTATCCTGTACCAGGCGGATAACCTGGATCAATGCAGGTGTTACGGTAATCTGCTGACGGATCACGCGCTCATAAATACTTTCCAGCTCATGTGCAATCGAACCGATATGCGTGGCAGCAATCATGTTTGCACCCCCCTTCAGGGTATGCAAATAACGCATCAGATTGTTCAATGAGTGGGTATTTTCAGGTTCTTTGGACCAGGTATTCAGGTCTTCATCAATGCCTGCCAGCAACTCATCTGCTTCTTCCAGGAAGATATCCAGCAAGTCTTCATCGAAATCACGGTTCGCATCTTCAGCGTCCTGCTGCTGACGATCAACTGCAATACGCTGGCTGAGCCCAGTAAAATCAACTGCTGTGGATATATCCGACTCTACTGGCGCAGGTACCTCAGTTTCAACAACTTTGTCTGTAGCGAATACTTCGATGTCTTGCTGTACAAAGGCAGACAGATCCGCCAGAAGTTTTTCAACTTCGGCATTCAAAATCACCCGCTGTCCTGCCGCGAGCGTATCGAACAGGTGAATAAATTCCTGGTGTGCCTGTGCAAACAGTTCGAAGGCATAATCACTTTCAAGCAAGACCGGTCTCGCCAGCAAAGCATCATAAGCTGCTTTTAACTGGGATGCGAATTCATGAATACCGATCGATGCACGGTTATCGGTATGTGCCATCAGCTCTGCGGCTTGCTGGCTCAAAGCTTCAATATAATCTGGATATTCTTCAAGTACCCGCTTATCAAACTCAAATTCGGCATCCAGTAACTGATCAATATTCAGTTCAACCAGACGTGTAACCATACCTTGAGATTGATCAGCATCCTGCTGTTCAGTCACAGTAAAGCCATAGGTATCCCAGGCATCCTCAAAAGTAGCAGAAATCCCTGCCAGCTTTTCAGTGTTACCCTGTTTCAATAGATGTAAATAATCACCGATAAATTCTGAATATTGCTGTAATAGTGCTGTTTCTTTGGAAGTTGAAGCAATTTCATCCTGAACCAGCGTTTTAAATAAATTCTCTACTTTAACGCTGGCCTCACAGATATCATCAATCTGTGCCATAGAAGAGCTGCCACGCAGGGTATGCAATGCACGAATCAGGCCATTATAGTCTTGCTTGGCACTATTTTCGTGTTTCAGGAAATCATGGATTGTCGCCAGATGTTCCTCGGCTTCTTCAACAAAGATCGCCACCGTTTCTTCAAGGTCAGTACGTTCTTCAGCAACTTCTACTCGTTCTGCGGTAGCAGTTTCAGCAATCTCTACTCCTGATGAATCTGCTTCTGCAGTATCCGCAAGCTCAAGACCTGTTAGCTGACCTTCAGCAGTCAAATTGTCCGCAAGTAGCAATAATTCTTCAAGTGCCGGTTCTGGACTTAATTGCTGTTGTAATTGTTGTCCTAAAAGTACGACTGGACGTAAATCCACGGTTAATGGCTGTACCTGCTTAAAGCATGGATACAATATATATTGATAGATATTTAAAGTTGCTTGCGCAAACTTCTGAATGACTGGTGTTAATTTGATTGAACCGGAAAGTACACGGTTCAAAGTATCTTCAACTGCCCAGGCAATTTCACCCGCCTGCTTCGCACCGACCATACGACCCGAACCTTTCAGCGTATGGAAATGGCGGCGAATGGTGGTTAATGTTTCTTGATGATCTGGTGTGGCAAACCACTGTGGCAATAAAGCATTTAACTCGACAAAGATTTCTTCAATCTCTTCGACAAATATCTCTAAAATTTCAGCATCTTGATCAAGATAACTATCTTCAGGAAGCGCTGTTGTTTCAACTAGATCTTTTAATATTTCTTTCATAGCTAAGGCTTCTTACGTTCTGCCGCCAAGAAGGGCGCTCAAACTTGATTGTGACCGTCACGCGAGACCTAACGTTTGAAGTTAAGTACATCTTGTCGAGGCTTGATCTGTATGTGGAGGTGTCCTAACCGGAATTAAGACACGCTCCTTCCCCCAAATTTTTCTGACTTATTCTGGAAGTTTAAAGTCAGATACAGATTCACGTAATGCATCGGCCATGTTGGCAAGTTCAGATACCGAACGTGCCGTATCGAAGGTTGCAGTCGTTGTTTGTGAAGTAATTTCCTGTACAACGTTCATCGTCGTTGCAATATGACCCGCAGATGCAGCCTGAAGTTTTGCTGCATCGGAAATGTTCGCAATCAGTTTTGCAAGGTTATTCGATACGGTTTGAATCTCGTCTAGTGCCACACCGGCATCTTTAGACAGGTTCGCACCACGCACAACTTCGGCAGTAGTCTGTTCCATCGAAATTACAGCTTCGTTGGTATCAGTTTGAATGGTTTTTACCAGGCCTTCAATCTGCTTGGTCGCAGATGCAGAACGTTCTGCCAGACGCTGTACTTCATCGGCAACTACGGCGAAACCACGGCCTGCTTCACCCGCCATAGATGCCTGAATCGCAGCGTTCAGTGCCAGGATGTTCGTCTGGTCGGCAATATCGTTAATCAGTGCGACGATGTTACCAATCTCTTGAGAAGATTCACCCAAACGTTTAATACGTTTAGAGGTTTCCTGGATCTGTTCACGAATCGTATCCATACCCTCAATAGAACGATGTACAACGTCTGCACCATTTGCTGCAATTTGTACTGAACGTTCCGCAACGACAGCAGACTCTTCGGCGTTGGCAGATACCTGGTCAATCGACAGTGCCATTTCGTTAATCGCTGCAGATGCACCGGCAATCTCTTGTGCCTGGTGTTCAGATGCTTCGGCTAACTGGTTGGTAATGCTCTGAGTAGTTGCAGTATATTGTGCAACTTCCTGAGATGTTTCAGTAATACGCGATACCAGATCACGTAATTGATCGATCGCGAAGTTAATCGAGTCAGCAATCGCACCGGTAAAGTCTTCAGATACCGTTGCATAAGAACGTAAGTCACCATCTGCAAGGTCAGCAATTTCGTCAAGTAAACGAAGAATCGCATTCTGGTTACGGTCATATTCTTCTTGTAGGCGAGTTACACGCTGTTTATCCGATGCACCACGTAATGAAAGCAAACGGAATACGCAAACAATGAAGCCAGCCAGGAAGGTAAGTAACAATATTGCCGGAATAACTGTTTTTAAAGTTGAACCACCTGACAGTTTGTTCAGGTTATCTAATAGTTGGTCAGATTGAGAAAAAATAGATGCAGATGCCTGACGTACTTTTACAATCTGCGCTGAGTTTTTCAAAATTGTAGATGCAGCTGACTGTAATACATCATCATATTCAGCTTTAATACCTTCTAATGACTCACGTAAGTTCGGATCATCGATACGTTGTACACCCAGTTGTGCTGAACCATCTAACTGTGCATTTAAGTAAGCACCGAATGTTTCAGTATCCGAACTGAAGTCATCTGCAGACTCACGTGAACCATCTGTACCGGTTAACACCAAGCTGATCGAACGCAAGATACGTTCTGCAATGAATACCTGGTTTTTGGCAATAACCACCTGGTTCGACGGCATGTCCTGACGTGCCATCTGATCGACCATCAGGTTATATTCTGCCTGAATTCCTGGAATTGCTTCACCAATCGCGATGTTAGTATCGTAAAGTTGGTTAATGATTTTTTGTTGTGAAGAAATCAGGTCAATACTTGAAGATACTTCAGTCCATTGCTTGTCTACCGCTTGCAGGGCTTCATTATTCGAATGGATACTTTTTACCGTTTCCAGATTTTCAGCAAATGACTGCTGTGATTCGGTCAGTTTCTTCATTGCCTCAGGCGTGCCGGAAGCAGTCGCTTCAGTTGCTTGACGCGAAATGGTTTGTGAAAGTAGACGCAATTCACCCAAACTTTGTGTAAGTTCGTTGGCACGAGGAACGCTATAGAAAAGGTATAACAGTGTGATAGTTGCAGCAACAAGACAGCCAATTGCTCCGTAAATGAGTGGCTTAGACTTTTCACTATCACCAAATACACGTGATAGCTGATCTGCTTGTGATTGAATCTTGGCTAAAAAAGCATTACCGCCGCTGCGGCTGCTACTCTCGCCTGTATTTTTCTTCTTAAGCTTAAAGCCCATAAAGCTTCTCCCCGAATTTACGCCCTTTTACTTTCGTGCGACAATTAATTTATAAATTTTATAGATGCATTCATGTATTTTGGATTTTGCAACAAACGACTGAATAAAAAGACATGCCACTGCTGATTATGCTGGTGGAAATACCCCTGACAATATTCCTGTAAATTTTTGTCTAATTCAGTTGTTTTAGAAAAGAAACTTTTCTTATTAAAGTGTTGAATCCCCAAAACCTGATCTACAACCAGGCCGACATACTGATCATTATGGTTAATGCATAATACTTTTTGAGTAGGTGAATACTGGCTTCTATGTCCAGACATGTATTGAGCCAGATCTGAGACTGAAAGCAGTCTGCCCCGAATATTTGCCAGTCCCACTACCCACGGCTGAGTATTGGGAACAGGTGTATATTTTGGCGGATAGATAACTTCCGATACTTCCCCGAGCGGAGCAACAAAATATTGCCCCATCATTTCAAAAGCAATGCCTGACCATCGGTTGACTTCGTTGTCATTGGAAACGTAGTTTTTGTTACCCCGTTTCGCAATCCGAAGCAGTTCGATAAATCCATTCGCTGCCATAGCGCTTATCCTGCATTGAGGTGTTGCTTAATCACATCAATTAACTGATTTTCATCTACAGGTTTGGTCAGATAATCTGCTGCACCCTGACGCTTACCCCATACACGGTCAGTTGCCTGATCCTTGGTACTTACAATGACAATTGGAATATGTTTGGTTGTTGCCCCACGAGCGATCTGACGTGTCGCCTGAAAACCGTTTACCCCTGGCATGACGACATCCATTAACACCAGATCAGGCAATTCTGCCTGCGCCATGGTCACCCCATCAGCCCCATTTGCTGCTTCAATCACGTCAAAGCCGTGCTTGGATAGAATTTCGCGGAAACGAAAAGTTTCGGTCGGTGAATCATCTACGATTAGAATACGTGGCATGCCAATTTCCCCAAGAAAAAAATCAAATAAATTAAGCACTGATATGGTTGCGGATTGCGGTAAGCAACTCATCTTTGCTAAATGGCTTGGTGAGATATTCATCTGAACCTACCACACGGCCTTTGGCCTGATCGAACAAACCATCTTTACTCGATAGCATAATAACAGGAATGTTCTGATAACTTTGCGAGTTTTTAATTAAGGCACAAGTCTGATACCCATCAAGGCGAGGCATCATGATATCTACAAAAACGATGTCGGGATTTGCTTCTGCAATTTTTGACAATGCTTCAAAACCGTCTACTGCGGTAATGACTTCACAACCTTCACGCTGAAGAAGAGTTTCTGCTGTACGACGAATGGTTTTTGAATCATCAATGACCATCACTTTTAGATTTTGGAATTTATCGTCCATTTCTTACCCCTTCCCATTCAGAAACCATAAGCGTCCACAGGCTTATAGCGGAATTTTATATAAGTGTCGATTATTTTTAACATACCTGTCCAGAGATTATCAACGAGCATTTTCTACACAAGTAGTCAAAAAATTATAATTTCAATAACGACTTCACACTTTCCCTGTTTCAATGATTTTTTTTTGAGTGGTAATAGTTTTTTATTGTCGGAATTAGGAATAATATACCAATATTATTACTTCTAATTAAGTAATTTAGTCAACTTTAAAAGAACTTTATTAGTAAACTTTTTTCGCGGAGCTGATAATGCGCCAGTTTGGGGAAAAACCTGCTTATATGGGTCAAAGAAAATCCATAATCAGGCAGACTGCTGTTTTAGTGGTACTTATGCTGCAAACCATGTTGACTATTAGCCATGCATCCGCAACAAATAACGTGCCTCAAAAAGCAAAATGGTATCGTTATTATGATCATAAGGGGGTAGCAAATATTAGCAGCAACGTGACCCCTAACCATATTCGTTATGGCTATGAAGCACTAGATCAGAATATGCAGGTGATTCAGCGTGCCAAACCTTATAATGTTGAAGCAGATATTCGTCAGGCACCTCAACGCGCAGCACTTGCCAGACAACAGGCAGAAGACCAGAAGTTAAAACGTGCCTATAATAATAGTCAGATTGCATTACAAAAAAAGAATGAAGTACTCTCTCAGTTGAAAAAGCAAATGGCTTTCCAACAAGAGCAACTTAAGCAGCTACAAAAAGATCGGATTATGTTTGTACGTCAGGAACGTGAATTTCTGCGTAAAGGTAAAAATGTACCTGAGCACCTTAAAAAAACCTTAGTTACCAATGAAAAAAACCTGACTGCACAAAAAGAAAATATTCAATCTTTACAAAGCCGCTATCGAAATCAGGAAGCAGAATACGACAGAATTATCCAGCGTTTAAAAGCGCTTGAATAATCTTTTATTCCTGATGCTGCTTCTGTGGTCAGCGCTATAAAAAGGACTCCTATGCACCCTGCACAGCATACTTATTTTTCGAAAAATAATACCAGTCGCTCTACTTTTGTCATGAGTCTGCTCTGTATGAGTCTGCTCCTAACTGCATGTAATAAACAAGAAACAGCTGATTCAACGCCATCAAAAAATCAAAACACTGTAGAACTGATTGCTCAAGACCTGATTGAGGTAAAGACAGGCAATGCTGTGCAAAAAACAGCATTTACCGGGACTATCCGTGCGGTAAATCAAAGTAGCATTCAGGCTCAGGTGACCGCTACAGCGACCAGTGTCAATGCTCAAGTCGGGCAACGCGTTCAGAAAGGTCAGGTTTTGGTTCGCCTGAATAATCAGGACAATGCTGCGCGTCTTGCACAGGCCCAGGCCAATCGTGCATCAGCTCAAGCACAGGCGAATCAGGCACGCCTCATGATGGAACGTAAGCAGCGCCTACTCAATCAAGGTTTTATTTCCAAAGCTGAATATGAACAAAGCCGTGTCGACTATCAAACACAATTAGAAAATGTTCGTGCACAACAGGCCAATGTCGATATTGCACAAAAGGCAGATCGGGATGGTATCATTAGCAGCCCGATTAGTGGGGTAATTACCCAACGTCAGGTGGAGCCAGGTCAGACTGTCGCTCCCGGTCAAACCATTTTTGAAATTGTCGATCCAGATCAACTGGAAATTCAGGCTAAAGTGCCGAGCGACATGCAGGCTGACCTGAAAACTGGCAGTAAAATTGAATACCGTATTCAGGGCAATCCAAACCTGCTTACTGCCAGTATCAGTCGGATCTCTCCTATTGCAGATCAGGCCAGTCGTCAGATTGAATTCTTTGCTCGTCCAAATGAAACCATTACTTCTTTAAGTATCGGCTCCTTTGTGGATGGCGAGATTCTCAGTGCTCGTCAGATTTCCGGACAACTGATTCCTCTGGATACTATCCGGGATATTCAGAACAAGCCTTATGTCTGGGCTGTTCGCCAGAATAAGATCATTAAAGTGAATGTGGATGTACTAGAACAACGTTATAACGATAATCTTGCCGTCGTTCGCGGACTTGAAAGTAGTGATCGGGTCAGCCGAATCAGCTTCACGGATGCCGATATTAATAAAACCGTCACCCTTGGCCAGAACTAAAATCATAAAAGGATTATCAAGATGTGGTTGACGCGTATTAGTGTGAAGTTTCCTGTATTTACCATCATGATGATGTTCTGTCTGATGGTACTGGGCCTCGCTTCCTGGCAACGTATGGGTGTGGAAGAGTTTCCCGATGTGGATTTTCCCTTTGTGGTGGTCTATACCAACTATCCGGGTGCTTCTCCTGAAACGGTTGAATCTGAGATCACCAAAAAACTGGAAGACCAGATCAATACCATTTCTGGCCTTAAACAGGTGATTTCACAATCCAGTGAAGGCCTGTCGATGATTACGGCAGAATTTAACCTGGATGTACCATCAACCACTGCTGCACAGGATGTGCGAGATAAAATTGCGTCTGTTACTGCTGATTTTCGTGATGAAATTCAGGAACCCGTGGTTGAGCGTTATGACCCATCTGCCAATGCAGTCATGTCGATTGTATTTGAATCCGACAAAATGGATCTCAAATCATTAAGTTCTTATCTTGATCAACGTATTGTGCCGCAGCTACGTACTGTTCCCGGTGTGGGTACAGTCAACCTGCTCGGTGATGCCCAGCGTCAGATCCGTATTCAGGTTGAACCACAAAAATTACAAGCTTTTAGGATTGGTGTAGACAGTGTCATTAACACACTGAAATCTGAAAATATTGAAGTTCCTGGTGGTACGCTGAAATCTGGCAATTCTGAGCTGGTGATTGAAATCAATTCTAAAGTGCTGCATCCACAAGCCTTTGGGGATCTGGTCATTGCCAATAAAAATGGTGCGCCTATTTTCCTGAAACAGGTTGCCAAGATTGAGGATAGTCAGGCCGAACTGGAAACAGGTGCTTTCCTGGATGGCAAGGCAGCAGTGGCTATCGATATTCTGCGTAGTTCTGACTCTAATGTTATTGAAGTTGTCGTTGAAACTTATAAAACTTTAGAAAGCATTAAAGCCCAGCTCCCGCAAGGTACTACTTTGCAAGTGGTGGTTGATTCCTCCAAAAGCATTCGTGGAACGATTGGCGATGTGGCACGAACCATCATTGAAGGGGCTGTGCTTGCAGTACTGATCGTATTGCTATTTTTAGGTTCTTTCCGTTCTACTGTCATTACTGGCCTTACTTTACCGATTGCCCTGCTTGGCACCTTAACCTTTATCTGGGCCTTTGGTTTCACCATCAATATGATGACGCTGCTGGCACTTTCGCTCAGTATTGGTCTGTTGATTGATGATGCCATTGTGGTCCGGGAAAATATTGTACGTCACAGTGATATGGGCAAAGACCATGTCACTGCCGCTCTGGATGGCACCAAAGAAATTGGTCTGGCTGTTCTCGCTACGACTCTGACCATTGTCGCAGTCTTTTTACCCGTTGCATTTATGGGCGGCATTATTGGCCGTTTCTTCTTCCAGTTTGGCGTTGCGGTAAGTACCGCTGTGCTGATTTCCATGTTCGTCAGCTTTACCTTGGATCCAATGCTGTCTGCGCATTGGGCAGAGCGTAAAAAGGACCCAAATAAAAAACCCAACGCGGTAAAACGCTTTTTTACCTGGATTTCCAATAAGCTCGATGGCTTAAGCGATGTCTACGAGAAATTACTCAAACTGGCACTGCGTTTTAGATTGATCACGATTCTGATTGCAGTTGCCTCTCTATTTGGCGCTCTCGGACTCTCCAAATTGATTGGTACCGAATTTGTACCTGTACCAGACAAAGGTGAAATCCGGATTAAATTTGAAACTCCGGTTGATTCATCTTTGGAGTACTCTCAGGCCAAACTCCAGCAGGTTGATCAGATCATCCGTAAACATCCGGATGTACGTGCGACTTATGGCGTCATTAATGGGGTTACCGACCGGGGCAAAAACCATGTCAGTCTACGCGTCACCGTGACGCCACGGACTGAACGTGAAAAAACTCTGAACGACCTTAACAATGAATTTCGTGAGCGCTTGCAATCTGTAGGCGGGATTACCATTACTTCAGTCGCCTCTGCAGACGAAACTGTTTCTGGTGGGCAAAAGCCCATCATGATCTCTATTAAAGGGCCAGATCTGGATGAATTACAAAAAATTTCTGACCGCTTTATGGCAGAGATTAGCAAAGTAGAGGGTGTGGTTGACCTTGAAAGTTCATTGAAAGAACCCAAGCCTACTCTGAGTGTACAGGTCAATCGTGTACTGGCAAGTGATCTTGGTCTTTCAGTCAATCAGATTGCTAATGTCATACGTCCGTTAATTGCTGGTGATGATGTCACCTCCTGGCAAGATGAAAAAGGTGAAACCTATGACGTGAATCTACGTCTGACTGAAGATAAACGTACTCTACCAAGTGACTTACAAAATATGTATCTCACATCAAATAAGACTGATGCGAATGGTCAACCAATCATGGTTCCCCTCTCAAGTGTGACAAAATTTGAGGAAAAACTTGGAGCATCCCAGATTAACCGCCGTGATCTGGCGCGTGAAGTACTGGTAGAAGCCAATACAGCTGGTCGTCCTGCAGGTGATATCGGTACGGACATTAGCAAGGTACAGGCTGATTTTGACTTACCACCGGGCTATAGCTTTGACACTCAAGGCGCCAATGCTGATATGGCTGAATCTGCAGGTTATGCCCTGACAGCGATAACTCTATCGATCGTGTTCATTTATATTGTACTCGGTTCACAGTTCAACAGCTTTATTCACCCAGCTGCGATCATGGCTTCGTTGCCCTTGTCCTTGATTGGTGTATTCCTAGCCCTGTTCCTGTTTAACTCGACCATGAACCTGTTCTCGATCATCGGGATCATTATGTTGATGGGTCTAGTGACCAAAAATGCTATCCTGCTGATTGACTTCATCAAGAAAGCCATGGACCGTGGCGAAGATCGTTATGAGGCTATTATTGCTTCAGGTAAGACCCGTTTACGTCCAATCCTGATGACAACGAGTGCTATGGTCATGGGTATGGTTCCTTTGGCACTTGGACTCGGTGAAGGTGGTGAACAGAGTGCACCTATGGCACATGCGGTGATTGGTGGGGTGATCACCTCTACCCTACTGACCTTAGTCGTTGTTCCAGTCATCTTTACTTATTTAGATGACTTTAAAAATTTTATGCTGCGCCATACACGTAAAATCATGTCATAATTTATTGCATAACAGTGGGGTGACATTCTGAAATGTTCACCTCATTTTTTATTGTATAATCTCTGCTTTAACGCTTAATTTTTTAGGACAGTTTCCATGCGCGCGAGTCGCTTTTTATTTGCAACGTTGAGAGAAACCCCGAACGATGCTGAAGTTATTTCACATCAGCTAATGCTTCGTGCCGGTATGATTCGTAAGTTGGCTTCAGGTTTATATACCTGGCTGCCGATGGGCGTTCGCGTATTAAATAAAGTTGAAGCGATCGTTCGCGAAGAAATGGATCGTGCTGGTTCATTACAGGTGTTGATGCCGGTAACTCAGCCTGCTTCACTTTGGGAAGAATCTGGCCGTTATGTTCAATATGGTCCTGAACTGCTTCGTTTCAAAGACCGTCATACCAATGATTTCGTACTTGGTCCTACACACGAAGAAGTCATTACTGATCTTGCGCGCAATGAGTTAAAAAGCTATAAGCAATTGCCTGCCAATTTCTATCAAGTACAGACTAAATTCCGGGACGAAATTCGTCCACGTTTTGGTGTAATGCGTTCACGTGAATTCATCATGAAAGATGCATATTCTTTTCACGCAGACCAGGAATCACTACAAGAAACTTACGACAAGATGTATGATGCGTACTGCAAAATCTTTACTCGTTTAGGTTTAAATTTCCGTCCAGTACAGGCGGATACCGGTTCAATCGGTGGTTCAGGTTCTCACGAATTCCACGTCCTGGCTTCAAGCGGCGAAGATGATATCGCATTCTCGACTGAATCGGATTATGCAGCCAACATCGAAATGGCTGAAGCAGTTCTGGTTGGTAAACGCGCTGCACCTGCTCAAGAATTAAAAGTTGTTGACACGCCAAATCAAAAAACCATTGCTGATGTATCTCACTTCCTGGGCACTGATCCTGCACATTCAGTGAAAGCTCTCCTCGTTCAAGGCGTTGCAAAAGAAGCTGGTCAGCCTGCTCCAGTTGTTGCTTTGTTCCTTCGTGGCGACCACGAACTGAATGAAATTAAAGCTGAAAAGCATCCACAAATTGCTGCTCCTTTAGCGTTTGCAACTGAAGCTCAACTTGCTGAACTTGGCTTAACGGCGGGTTTTGTAGGTCCACAAGGTCTGATAGAAAAAGGAATTACGGTTATTGCTGACCGGGCTGCTTCTATACTGTCTGACTTCGTTGCGGGTGCAAACGAAGCTGACAAGCATGCGACTGGTGTAAACTGGGACCGTGACGCACAATTTACTGAGGTTTATGACCTGCGTAATGTAGTTGAAGGTGATCCATCTCCAGATGGTAAAGGCACGCTTCAAATCAAGCGTGGTATCGAAGTCGGTCATATCTTCCAGTTAGGCAAAAAATACTCAGAAGCGTTAGGCTGTAAAGTCCTTGGTGAAGATGGTAAGCCATTTACTGTAACGATGGGTTGTTACGGTATCGGTGTGACTCGTGTGGTTGCGTCTGCAATTGAGCAAAACTATGATGAGAAAGGCATCATCTGGCCAGCTGCAATTGCACCATTTGAAGTTGCCATTGTGCCGATGAATGCGCACAAATCACCGCGTACTTTAGAAGCTGCTGAAGCGCTTTATGCAGAGCTTCAAGCTGCAGGTTATGACGTACTGCTGGATGATCGTAATGAACGTCCAGGGGTAAAATTCTCTGACCTTGAGCTAACTGGTATTCCACACCGTATCGTGATTGGTGAAAAAGGTCTGGATGCAGGCACTTTTGAATACAAAGGTCGCCGTGATGCTGAATCAGTCAACCTTTCTAAAGAAGAGTTATTGGCTAAAATTGCGAAATAATTTGTCTTTGAAGTAAAAAATCCCGCGAAATGCGGGATTTCTTTTATATTTGAAATTAGCAGAACTTATGCCCACCGAAACAGTTAGATGTAACCGACTGGTTCTGCAAGACCTGATTTTGTAGGGTCAATCGCGCAGGCTGTCCAGTATAATATCCTGTATAAGCGCCAACATTGATATTCATTTTTCGTTCAATTGGGGTGTCTGCCAAAGAACCCAGCGCTTCAATCACTGATACATCTACATTATGATAACTTGCCATCAGTTCAGTAGTCAGTGCTTTAGCAACTTGTGGCAATACAGCAGACACATCTACCAAATCTTTTGTTTCTAAGTATCCCAAGTCAATTGGATCTTTAAACGACATCCACCACCCTGCTTTTGCTATATCTTTATCGTCAGCGCCCAACCACTGCACATCACGGCTTTGCAAAGACAGATATCCACCTGTACCGGATAATGGAATGTTATGAATCATATTTAAGGCTTGAACAAAGGTAATATCCATATTCAAGTTTTCTAAGGTTGATCCTTTTGCCATTTTAAAGAATGAGTGATCTCCGACCTCAATACTCCCTAATGAAATTAGAGCAGGAAACGTGACATATAGCTGGTCTTTAGAAAAGTCTGGTGTGCCATTTACGTCAGGCCCATACGAACCACTCTCTGATGCAGCAAGTGGAATAGATGTTAAGGTAGAACGAATACCAGAAACGACTGCTGAGTTAAGACGTTTACCGGTTACGACTGTTTCTGGCATCACAAAATCTGCCCGCATCGAAGGTACAGTAATTCCAGTATGACCTTCAGCACCAGGTTTACTGGTATAAGTACGGTCTTGTCCTAAAGCGGTTAATGTCCCACTAATTTTCTGATCTGATGCATTACCAAAGGTTGCAGCCTTAGTATAGGAGTGACCTTTAGTTTGAGCCATTTTCATATAACCACTGAAGCTTTTAATTCCGTCTTGTGGATCTGGAATATTGTCCGTACCCAAGGTCAGTAAGCCTAAAATTTCTTCTGCACCTAGACGAAAACCCACAACTTCACGTGTAGCTGTCTGATTACCACTGATTGCAAACTCAATAAATGGATTGGTAATTTGAGCACTGGTTGCAGCACGCTCACCCGTAAAACTTGGAGAGCCCTCGGTCTTTTGCCCTGTTGCTGGACCACTTAATGATATATTGGAAATATCAATATCACAGGCATTTGCACCATTCATCCCACCACAGCCCAATTGGAGACTTTTAATATTAACATTAAGTTCCATTAATGCTTCTAGGCCTAGTTTATGAAACTTGATACCTTGCCCTGAATCATAATTAGTCTGCATATTTAAAAGAGCCTGGCCTTCTACTGCTGCCAGTTCCTGATCCGCTAAAGCAGTTAGAGCAATCCCTTGCTGAGATGTTGCTAGTATTGCAAATGCAAGACTGCTCATTATTATTTTTTTCATCTTATAATCCCATGAAGTATCAGTCACTTAATTTAGAACAATAATTCATTAAAATTTCATTATTTATTTTACTTACCATTATGTGACACAGCACACTTCTGTAAGAAGATGGCCATTTTAACGTGGCGTTATTCCTAAAGTACTACGCATCGTTCCACCTGTTAACGCAATTGATGCCATATTCTGCATAGTATTATTAGTGGTAATTGCGAAATTGGTTCTAAATGGGGTTGCCAGATCCTTAGTATGATTCAAGTCAATCTGACTATCCAAGGTCACTGTATCTGCACTTAATTTAACTTTTGTATTAAAACCTAAATTTCCTTCCAGACTGTTCAAAGTTAATGCTGAACTTTGTACAACCTGAGCATTTTCACCAATATCTTTGTTGATTAAACTAAAATAACTACCTACATAATCTTCATCATCACGTTGCGCAGCAGTTAAATCTTTAAATTTGAAATTACCTTTCAATCCAAGGAAGTTACTATCAGGATCAGCAGGAGTCGGATCTACTCCTGGAATAATGCGTAGTTCACCTGAACCATCTAGTTTTAAAGCAATCGTAGTCAAAACATCATCAGGTTTTGAGAAGCTATCGTTAGCAACTACAGCACCACATAGCGCAGATCCTGAAGTACAGTTATATTTTGAACCAGGCAATTGGCCAATGGCTAATTCCGCTTGTGCTGCAATTAATAAATCACCTGCACGAATATATAGTCCACTATCTTCATAGCTAATCACACCTTCAGCTTGAATCAGAGCATCAATGTTACGTAAACCAGCATAATAATTCACAGCTTCGCCATGTACGCCATTTTGACCATCAATTAAAAGAATAGAGGTGGTACTTGGCAAACCCGTTTTAGCATCAATACCATAACCCTCGGTTGATGCAAGAACATTGTAAGCTATCCCCTGTTTACCGTTATAAGTTGTACCGGTCAAAGCTACATTAGCATTCAGGTTATAGACTGGAATACCTATACCCCAAGAACCACCATCGCCTGTAAGAGCGGCAATCGAATTGTCTGAAATAAAGCGCGCTTTACTGGCGATTGACTGAAAATCCATACCACGCACTGCAATAAAGGCATAATTTTCAGTAGACTTTAGATTTTGCTTACGAATATGATCATTCTGCATTAAGGTATTTTTTAAATTTTCATTTATCAGAAAATCTAAGCTTTTACCTGAAATCGTATTGACATAAATATCACCAAAATCAATATAAGCATTTTGCTGCTTTGTAAGTGCCCTTAAATTAGAAAACTCAATTGCGTAACTTCCTTTCCCTGTATGACCTATTTCTAATGTTGTTGGTGCATTTTGGCTATTGGACGCATTGGTGAAATCAGTGGATATACCCAAATGCAAGCCACCAGTATTGGTGATATTTTCATAACCTGTTAAAGCATTGTAAGCCTGACCATTGGTATTGACTCCAAATTTAGTAATATTAGACTGATTACCATTCATAAATATTTTTGCGTTGGTTATACCACCTGATGCGCCCATACGCATAATATTTTTGACTACTGCTTTGGAAGTTGCATCTTGTTGGGTTACATAACGCAAATCCAGATTTATACCAGGATTAGTAGCGCCAGAACGTCCCGCTGCCACATCAGTCTTATCAGCAACACGTCCTAAATGCACAATATTAGTTTCACTATTAATACTCGGTTTTTCTGCAGTATTGTATGTACTTAGGACAATACCTTCATGCTGGTTTACAGACATATATCCAAAACCAGAGAAGTTAAAATTAAAGTCTTTTAATAGGGTTTTATTATTCCCTAAGGCATGACTTATATTCGCATTTTGCAATTGAAAATCTAGATAAGCGAGCTCTTTACTGTTAAATAGCCCTGCTTGTGTTTCTAAAAGCATTTTTATTGGAGAGTTGGTTTGTATACCTAACTTACCCAAGCTACTTACATTTTCTACATTCCGATTGATGGCATGACACGTTGCTTCACTACAGTTTTTTTCAACAATATTTAAGTTTGCCTCTGCATTAAATGGATCAACACTAAATGCCAGCCTGATCCCTGTGCCGACCTCTGTTGCACCTACATCAAGATGTAATTGGCTCACTATAGGATTGTTATTAACACCTAATACATTTACTTGATGCAGTCCCAAACCTCTTTGTACATTCTGATCACCGGTAGGATCAAGCCAGTTGGCTTGTTCAATGTACACTTTTGAAACTTCGTGGGTAAGGCTAAGCCCGTCTTGACCTGTAACTTGTCCTAAGTCCTGATCTTGGATAGCCTCTAAAGCATAGGTTTGTTGTGCCAAAAATACGCATACAGTGAGGAGTTTTAATTGCATTTTTTTTGTTTTCATATTGATATCCTTATCCTTCACTTAAGATTTTAGCAACGGCTTTGTGCCCCACCTGAGCAGTTATAGCTAAAGATTTTCAATTTTCCAGACATATGCATATTGCCATGCACATTGAGCCCCATAAAACCTTTTTCTTGTCCAAGATCAAATTGAGGAACTGCTTTTTCTGCAGTTGTAATGTTACCGTTGATATCGGTAATTTTTTCTACGTATGTGTCATATTTATCGACATTTAAATAACCTTCTTCTTTATTATCTGCCTCGTCTGTAGTCCCTGTTTCAACCGCTAAGGTACTAAACCCAAGATTACGTATTTTAAGCGGACTTTCATCATAAAAAGTGACTTGCATCGCAGCTTGGGGAATATTCCGATAATTAATGATAGTAGCGCCATCTATAGAAAAACGGTCAATTTGCAAGGTACCCTGAATATCTTTAAAAACCAGCCATTTCTTATTGCCATCCTCATCCACATGATTATTAGGTGAAATAGCCAAACGACAGAACAGATTATCTGTACCACATGAATTTGCATCAAAATCGTAATATACAGTTGCAATGCCGTTTTCAATTCCATGAATATTTTTAAGATTTGGGTTAGTAGCATATCGATGATTTAAAGAAAAGGTCCAACTTAGGTCTGCCCCCCCTTGTCCAACTACCTCTTTCATTTCTTGTTGATTTAAATTCACTAAATTGGCATAGCTAGATAACGATACACACATCAAGGTCGCTAAGGTCATTTTCTTTAACATGGCTAACTCCCTTTATAGTCCTGTCGTTTTAATTTTTAGATGCTGAATTAGCACCCCATCAATTGCTACTGAACCAAAGTTTTTAAACTCGGTTCCATTTGCTGCGGTGCTCTTGAACATAATTCCCGTCGCATTGTCGCCTTTATTTGCATCTAAAAGGTTGCCTGGCAGACGATCTACTGTACCAATTGAAATACTACTGTGAGTTGCATTCCGCCCTTGATATTTTGCGACCGTATCCCGATCATTGGCTTTAATTGCTGTGCCACAGGTATACACATTACAGGTAGAACCTTCTAGGCTGCTGGTTCCTAAGTATTCAGTCACACCATATTGTGTGTTATAGGCAGTATCATCTGGTTTAAAATTACTACTCTTATAATTCTGGTAGATTTTATTGTAAATATCTGGAATATCTGGAATACGGGTAACCTCCAAAATAATATTATTACCTTCTGAACCTACTACAAAAGGCTGATACATATTACCGAGGACAAGATTGATATTAGGACTATATAAATACAAGCCTTCCTGTTTTTCAAAAATTGGGGCTGGTGTACCTCGCACCATAGCAGGTGTAACGACCG
>NZ_DEZM01000101.1:0-132 GCF_002364825.1 Acinetobacter sp. UBA3132
TATTTACAGTTTTTTAATAATGGTCTCCCATTTACCCCGGGCGAAGGGGTATTAATCAGTATCGCCTCTATTGTCTTTATCATGGGGCTGAATCTGGCCACCGTGAAGCTCTTTGGTGAAATGGAATTCTGG
>NZ_DEZM01000101.1:211-4950 GCF_002364825.1 Acinetobacter sp. UBA3132
GGTGAAATGGAATTCTGGTTCGCCCTGATCAAAATTATTGCGATTGTAGTACTGATTGCGGTTGGTCTGTGGATGATTTTCACCGGCTTTACCAATGATGCCGGTACGGTTGCATCCTTTGCGCACATTTGGGATCATGGTGGTTTGTTCCCGACGGGTGCTATGGGCTTCCTGGCTGGTTTCCAGATTGCAATTTTCGCCTTTGTGGGTGTTGAGCTTGTAGGCACCACGGCTGCGGAAACCAAAGACCCGGAGCGTAACCTGCCAAAAGCGGTGAACTCGATTCCGATCCGTATCATTATTTTCTATGTACTTGCTCTAGTCATTGTAATGTCTGTGACGCCATGGGATCAGATTAATCCAAGTGTTTCTCCATTTGTGAATCTGTTTAGCCAAGCCGGTATTGCAGCTGCTGCGATCATCATGAATCTGGTGGTGCTGTCATCCGTAATGTCTTCGATGAACAGCGGTGTGTTTTCGACCAGCCGTATGCTGTTCGGTCTGTCGCGTGAAGAACAGGCACCGAAAGCTTTCGGTCGTTTGAACCCTCGTGCTGTACCTGCCAATGCCCTGTATTTCTCTGCAGTCTGCTTATTATTGGGTGCGGCGTTACAGTATTTTGTACCGAATACTGTTGAAGCCTTTACATTGGCAACGACATTATCAACCATCCTGTTTATCTGTGTATGGCTGATGATTATCTGGAGTTACATGATTTATTACCGTACCCGTCCAGAGCTACATGCCAAGTCAGTATTCAAGCTACCAGGTGGCTTGGTGACTTGCTGGATCGTGATTATTTTCTTTGTCGGCATGATTGGTGTGCTGGCATTAGAAGATGATACTCGCCGTGCCTTGATGGTCAGTCCGATCTGGTTTGTTCTACTGATTTTGGGCTATTTAGGCTTCTATAAACAGAAACATAAATAATCCATATCAATAAAAACGTCAGCGATCTGCTGGCGTTTTTTTTTGTCTAAAGATACTCTCTAGCGTTTAACGCTTTGGTCATGGCGAATGATCGCGTTATACTTCATCGAAACTATTCAATTAGGTGGTCAGATGCGCCAAGTCATTTGCTACATCAGTATCTTAGCAGCAGGTCTTGCTCTTGCAGGTTGTGGTCAGTCAGGTGCCTTGCACTTGCCAAATGATCCGGATTACGACAAGCGTGCCAAGTATCTGCTCTATAAAAATACCGAAGCTGAGTCTAAAACTTCCGATGAAGAACGAGATGCCCCTGTGCAACAACAGTTTGCTGCGCCCGAAACATCAGATTCAACCATTACACCTTAACGCTTTCAAAGAAAGGATACCTTCATGAGTTTCACCCGTATTAATGGGGTATTGCATGCCGAGCAATGTTCACTGCAACAGCTGGCAGAGCAATTTGGCACACCACTCTATGTTTATTCAAAGGCGACTTTTGAAAAGCATTATCTGGACATGGACCGTGCATTTGACTTTATTGATCACCAAATCTGTTTTGCCGTGAAGTCAAACTCCAATCTTGCGGTATTAAATGTATTGGCAAAACAAGGGGCAGGTTTTGACATCGTCACGGGCGGAGAGCTGGCACGTGTACTGAAAGCGGGTGGTGAACCTTCTAAAATCGTATTTTCGGGTCTAGGTAAATCAGAAGCGGACATCAAGAAAGCGCTAGAAGTTGGTATTGCCTGCTTTAACGTAGAATCTTATGCCGAGCTGGATCGTATTCAGAAAGTTGCGGCAGAACTGGGTTTAAAAGCGCCGATCTCACTGCGTGTGAATCCAGATGTAGATGCGAAAACTCATCCCTACATTTCAACGGGTCTGAAAGAAAATAAATTCGGCATTCCATCGGATAGCGTATTTGAAACTTATCAGTATGCAGCATCTTTAGCCAACTTGGATGTCGTTGGAATTGACTGCCATATCGGTTCACAGTTGACTGAAACCCAGCCTTTTGTAGATGCGCTGGATCGTGTCATCGTGATGATTGACCAGTTAAAAGAGATGGGCATTCACCTCAAACATATCGATATCGGTGGTGGTTTAGGGGTGACTTATAAAGATGAGACACCGCCATCTGTTCAAGAATATGCCAATGCGTTGCGTCCGGCTTTAGAAAAGCTGGGCCTGAAAGTCTATATGGAACCGGGCCGTAGTATTTCTGCCAATGCAGGCGTACTACTGACCAAAGTGGATCTGCTCAAACCGACCAATCACCGTAATTTTGCAATTATTGATGCGGCAATGAATGACCTGATTCGCCCAGCTTTATACGAAGCATGGATGGACATTCAGTCTGTGACACCGCGTAATGATGTCGAGACGAAAGAATGGGATGTGGTGGGTGCAATCTGTGAAACTGGCGATTTCCTCGGTAAAGAGCGTGAGCTTGCGATCAAGGAAAATGATGTGCTGGCAGTACTCGGTGCTGGTGCTTATGGTTTTGTGATGAGCTCGAATTACAATAGCCGTGGCCGTGCTGCTGAAGTGATGGTTGATGGTGGTCAAGGACATCTGATTCGCGAACGCGAAACGATTGAATCATTGTGGGAACGTGAGCGTTTATTGCCTTAAGGAGACAGAATAATGTTACTTGAATTTACCAAGATGCATGGTCTGGGCAATGACTTTATGGTGGTTGACCTGATCAGCCAGCGTGCTTATCTGGATACCCTGACTATTCAGCGTCTGGCAAATCGCAATTTTGGCATTGGATTTGATCAGTTACTGATTGTAGAACCACCTGATGTAGCGAGTGCTGATTTTAAATACCGTATTTTCAATGCCGATGGTTCTGAAGTAGAACAATGCGGCAATGGCGTGCGCTGTTTTGCCCGTTTTGTGCATGAGCGTCAGCTGACGACGAAAACTAAAATCAAAGTACAGACCAAATCTGGCATTGTGGAACCTGAATTGGGCGCCAATGGTTGGGTGCGCGTCAATATGGGCTATCCAAAATTCTTGCCTCAAGAAATTCCATTCCTGGCCGATGAACCGGATAATCTGTATGACATCGATCTGGCAGAGGGTGAAAAACTCACGATTGATGTAGTGAACATGGGTAATCCTCATGCGGTAACAGTCGTACCGGATGTGATTAATGCAGATGTAGCTCGTATTGGTCCACAGGTAGAATCGCATGCGCGTTTTCCGGCACGCGTCAATGCAGGCTTTATGCAGATCATTGATGAGAAGCATGCACGTTTACGCGTGTATGAGCGTGGTGTAGGTGAAACACTGGCATGCGGTACGGGTGCTTGTGCAGCCGCAGTATCTGGTATGCGCCGTGGCCTACTTGCCAACAATGTCGAGATTGAACTGGCGGGCGGCAAGTTGCAGATTGAATGGGTCGAGGGGGATGTAGTCTGGATGACTGGTCCAACCGCAACTGTTTATGAAGGTCGCTTAGACTTACGTTATTTCCAAGCTTAATTTAAAAAGCCCTGAAGAGTCAGGGCTTTTTTATATAGGCCGAATAAATTATTTTTGCATTATTTGATAGACTGATGTTTGTCAGGCTCAAACAGCCAAGGAGGATAGAATGCAGCTTGATCCACAGCAATTGTTATCCATATGGCTCAAAGAACGTGAAATCCAGAACCAGTCCAAACATACTTTGCAGGCCTATGAGCGTGATGTTTCCGACTTTCTGAATTTTTGTCAGCGTCATGCTTTAGCACTCGGAGATATTGAATCAACAGATTTACGCCAGTTTATGGCGGAAAAAGTTGAACAACAGGGCCTAAGTTCCAGCAGTCTGCAGCGGCTACTTTCAGCAATTCGCCAGTTTATGAAATGGGCTGAACAGGCACAGCATGTCAGTTTTAATCCGGCAGATGATTTTCAGCTGAAAAGACAATCCAGACCTTTGCCCGGTATGGTTGATATTGAAACCATTCATCAGATTCTGGATCAGCCTGAACCTGAAGGTGAGGTGCAGCAGCAGATGTGGAAACGCGATAAGACAATTCTGGAACTGCTTTATTCCAGTGGGCTACGTCTGGCTGAAATACAAGGCCTCAGAATTAAAGATATTGACTTCAACCGTCAGCTGCTTCGCATTACGGGTAAGGGGAATAAAACCCGTATTGTGCCATTTGGTTCCAAAGCCAAAGACAGTGTCATGGCGTGGTTACAGATTTATCCTCTATGGCATGGTGATTTTGTGCCAGAAGCACATGTCTTTATCACTCAGAAGGGTAATCCGTTGGGGGCAAGGCAGATTGAAAATCGGGTCAAGCTTCAGGCGCAGCGTGCAGGCGTCAATGTGGATCTGCATCCGCATTTGTTAAGACATTGTTTTGCGAGTCACATGTTATCCAATAGCCGGGACTTACGAGTCGTGCAGGAAATGCTGGGACATAGTAATCTGACTACAACCCAAATTTATACGCATGTCGATTTTGATCATCTGGCGCAGATTTATGATCAGGCGCATCCACGGGCACAACATAAACCTGAAAATCTTAAATAATCATTATTAAAAATATAAGTTGGCATAAAAATTTCATAAAGAATATTTATGCTGATAGAAATTGAATGACCATGCAGATTATTTCACCATGGTCTTATTCGCGAAAAGCTAAAATTCAGGTATAACAAAAGAACAGAATTTAAGCTGAAAAACAGGGTATGGCTGAAAAGAATTCAGCCTGACAGGACTGGAAGTATATGGGCACAGAAATTATTGTAGATATACAACAAAAATATGATCGGTTAAGCGAAGCACAAAAAGAAATTTTTGCAGG